>JBEBJC010000211.1:0-10912 GCA_040080105.1 Myxococcota bacterium | reverse complement strand
CTGGGTGGTGGTGGTGAACCCGCGCGCGGGGGCGGGGCGCGCCGCGCGGCGGCTCGAGGAGCTCCGAGCGGCCGCCCGAGACATCCTGCGAGCCGAGGTGCGGACCACCGACGGCCCGGGTCACGCGACGGTCCTCGCGCGCGAGCTGCTCGCGCAGGGGTTCGACGGCGTCGCAGCGGTGGGCGGCGACGGCACCGCGAACGAGGTCGTCAACGGGATGATGGACGGAGACCGGCCGCGGAACCCCGACGCGGTGTTCGCGACGATCCACGCCGGCACCGGCGGCGACCTGGTGAAGACCCTCGCCGTCCCGTCCGACCCGGCCGAGGCGATGCGGGCGCTCGCGCGGGGCCAGGTTCGCCCGATCGACCTGCTGCACCTCCGGTTCACCGGCCACGACGGCGCTCCGCAGACCCGGATCGGGGTGAACGTCACCGGCTTCGGGCTGTCCGGAGAGGTCGTGCAGCGAGCGAACCGCAGCAGCAAGCGCCTCGGGCCCGCCACGTTCGCGGTGGCCACGGCCGCCGCACTTCGGACCTTCGACCCGCCCCCAGTCACGATCGAGGCCCAGACGGAGGGCGGGGTGGCCTGGTCGTGGTCGGGGCGCCTCTCCTCGGCGTTCGTCGCGAACGGGGCCTACTGCGGCGGAGGGATGTGGGTCGGGCGCGGGGGTGCGATGGACGACGGGTGGGCCGACCTGACCGTGGTGCCCGATCTCCCACTTTCTCGGATGGTTCTCGGGGCGCCGCGGCTGTTCACCGGGACGATCGATCGTGTAAAGGGAGTGTCAAGAACCCGGATCTCGACCCTCCGTGCAATTTCATCTGGGGCAACTCGGGTGTCGATCGACGTGGACGGCGAACAACCAGGGTTCCTGCCGATCGAGATCCGAGTACTCGAGAAAGTGCTGCGAATAGCTCAATAGTTGGTGCGGGTCGGCCGATGGGATTTCAGGCCCCGGAACGGGACCTAAAACCACAAAAACCCAAACCTGTTGAATCCTGTGGAGAACGAAGGGGTCGATCGCCGCACCTCAGGCGATCGCCCCGACTTGCACGATGATCGGGAAGCTCGTAGAAAGCTTTCGTCAGACCGAGAAAGTCGGCACCGGCCGTGCGGGCGGCCGGAGTCGGTCGGCGACGCGCGCGCCCCACCCGGGGCGCGGAGGTGGGCCACCACCTGCGTACGCCGCTCGACGGACCTCGATGTCGATCGAGGTCGAGCGCCGACACTGGCACCCCGACCAACACCCCGTTGCTCAGGAGCACCCATGAACAAGGCCGACTTGACCGAGACCCTCGCCGCCCGGGCCGAGATCCCCAAGGTCCGCGCCCAGAACTACATCAACATCCTGACCGAGGCGATCGCCGAGGCCCTCGTGCGTGACGAGAAGGTCACGATCTCCGACTTCGGCACGTTCACCGTGTCGCAGCGCCGCGCGTTCCGGGGCCACAACCCCAAGAACGGCCAGGAGATGCACGTGCCGGAGCGCCGGATCCCCGTGTTCCGCGCCGGGAAGGGCCTGAAGAACGCGCTCAACCCCGAGTGAGCCCCTCCGGCCGGCCGCGCTCACGGGCGCGGCCGAGCCACCACCGCCGCGAGGCCCACGGCGACCGCAGTGTCGACCCGGAGCACGTGCTCTCCGAGTCCTAGCGGTGTCCACCCTCGCGCGAG
Source organism: Myxococcota bacterium (assembly GCA_040080105.1). GTDB lineage: Bacteria > Myxococcota_A > UBA796 > UBA796 > JACKER01. The sequence goes on along the minus strand of JBEBJC010000211.1, from coordinate 9,238 downwards.
CAGCGCATCGAGCTCTCGGGTCGACCACCCCCCTTCGGGGCCGATCGCGACGGCCGCGGGTCCTGTGGCCCGCGGTCCGTCCGGGGCGCCGGGCGCTGCGACCCGTCGGTCGAGCGACGGGTCGAGCCGGTCGATCGCCTCGAGCAGCGGCGCCAGCGGGGCGAGCTCGGGCACGTCGGCCCTGCCGCACTGCTGCGCCGCGCCGACCAGGATCCGCATCCATCGGTCGGGCCGCTCGCCCTTCGGCACCGACCGCTCGGTGGTGACCGGGTGCACCGACGTGGCGCCCACCTCGACCGCCATCCGCAGCGCCGCGTCGAGCGCGGGGCCCTTCGGCACGCCCAACACCAGGTGGAGCGCCGGAGGGGAGGGGAGCGCCCGGGGCTCCGACACGATCTCGAGCGTCCCCACGCCGTCGATCAGCCGAGCGTCGGCCTCGCGTCCGCCGCCGTCGAACACCACCACCGGGCCGCCGCGCGGGTGCCGGCACACGACCAGGAGGTGGTGGGCCTCGGCCGGCGCGAGGGTCACGGTCGCGCCCACCGCGGGGATGTGGTCGACCGGCGCGCGCCTCACGGCCTCCGCCACGCCAGGGCGACCCATTCGCCCTCGACCTCGCGACCGGCCAACGTGAGCGCGGGCGCGTACGCCTCGCGCACCGCGGCCTCTCGATCGGCGAGGATCCCGGCCTGCACGAGCCACAGCCCGGTGTGGTCGAGCAGGGGCGCGCGCAGCGACAGCAACAGCTCGGCGTGTAAGTTCGCCAGCACCACGTCGAACCGGCCGGGCACCTGCTCCAGCGGGGTCGCGTCGAACCGGGCGACCAGGTGGTTGAGCGCAGCGTTGCGCTCGGCGTCGCGCACCGCGGACGCCTCCACGTCGATCCCGTACGCGTCGAGCCCCAGGCGGGCCGCCGCGAGCGCGAGCACCCCGCTGCCGCAACCCACGTCGAGGGCGGTCCCGCCCGCGGCCGGCGCGGCGCCGAGGAGCAGGCGCAACGCCATCCGGGTGCTCGGGTGGAGGCCCGTGCCGAACCCTTGGCCCGGCTCGATCACCAGCGCGCCCGGGGGGGCGTCCCACGGCGGCGCGATCACCCACCCGTCGGTCACGTGGATCGGCGCGAACCCGGCGCGGAACTCCGCCTCCCAGTCGCGCTGCTCGACCTCGGCCCAACTCACCGCGCCGTACCGGCGCACCTTGCGCTCGATCGCGGCCCGATCGGGCGCGTCGAACCACGCCCGGATCACCCGGTGGGTCGGCTCGGGCGGGGCGGGGTCGGTGTCCCACGGCTGGCGCGGCGCCGGCGCCTCACCGGGCAGCCAGTCCTCCTGCAGCCCGGCTGCGCCGGCCGCGAACAACTTCTCGCTCAGCGCTTCGACCCACCGCTGGTCGACGCCGGACACCACGAGCTCGATCACGCCGAGCTACTCCATCGGACACATGTTGGAGGTGGGCGGCAACACCGTCACGCCGGACTTGTGCGCCTTGACGATCGCCGCCACCGCGTCGACGCCGTAGCAGGCCTCGATCCACTGGTCACCGGTGGCCCCTTTGAGGAACATCGCGGGCGTGCCCGGGATCTGCATCATCCCGCCGCTCACCGCGTCTCGCTGAACGTCCGTCAGCGTCTCCGGGTTCGACATACACGCGGAGAACTTCTGGAAGTCGAGGCCGACCTGGTTCGCGGCGGACGCGAGCAGCTCGTCGCCGAGGGACCGCTGGTTCGCGAACACGAGCCCGGCGAAATCCCAGAACTTGCCCTGCTCGGTCGCGCAGCGGGCCGCCATCGCGGCGCGGCACACCTCGGGCCGCCCCCCCTTGGACAGCGCCGGGTTGCACTCGGCCGACAACGGGAACGGGCGGAACCGCACCTGGATCAGGGGCTCGGCCTCGACCAGCTGCTTGAGGTGCGGGAACGTCTGGGCGCAGTGCGGGCAGCCGAAGCACGCGTACTCGACCACCATGTACGGGGCGTTCGGGTCGCCCAGCACCGGCTCGTCTCCCTCGAGCGTGAGCGCGCCGCGCGGGGTCACGTACAGCTCGCGCAGCTTCTGCGCGAGGTCGTCGGTGGCCGGGGGGGCCGCCGGCTGCGGGACCGCGGAGGACCCGGGGGCCGGCGCTGCGGCCGGTGGATCCCCGAGCTGGTCCATCACCTCGTCGGCCCGGGTCCGGCTGGCGTTCTTGTAGTAGGTGGCGCCGAGCAGCACCACGACCGCGAACGTCCCGGCCACCGTGAGCGCGCTGGTCGATTGGGCCACCTGGCCGAGCTGCCCGAACAGCGGGGTGCCGAGCTCGCGCGCCCCCAGCACCGAGGCCAGCACCAGCAGGCCGTTCGCCGCGTAGATCGTGAGGCACATCGGGCAGGTCGCGCCGATCTTCACCGCCTCGAAGCCGAGGTACGCGGAGTACACCGAGCCGACGATCGCGAGCAGGCCCACGGTTTGGTACACCCGCGACTGCAGCGCTGGCTGCGCGGCAGCGGCGAACGCGACCCCGAGGAAGAACCCGGCGCCGAGCACGGCGATCGGGATCCCGAACAGCTCCGACGCCGGCGAAGCGTTGACCACCGAGCACGAGACGGTGGCGTTCACGTCGCAGATCGAGCTTCCGCTGGACTCACTCAGCTTGAGCTGGAGCAGGTACAGCGAGCACCCGAGCCCGACCACCGCGGTCGCGACGGCGCCGGCGCGCGGAGACTCGAGCACGAGCCCCAGGCACACCAGCACCACCGCGGACAACCACGCGAGGATCGCGTAGTCTCCGAGTGCGAACCCAGCGAGAGCGACGATTGCTGCAGCGCCGTAGGCGCCGAACCGCTTGGCCATTTCCATGGGTCGCGACCGTATCCCACCCGCACCGGGATTGCGACGGTCAGCGGCGCGCCCGGTCCATCTCGCGCTTCGCGTCGCGCTGCTTGAGGGACTCGCGCTTGTCGTGCAGCTTCTTGCCCCTGGCGAGCGCGATCGCCAACTTGATTCGCGATCCTTTGAGATACAACTTGACCGGCACGACGGTCAGCCCGCGCAGCCGCACCCCGCGCCCGAGCTTCGCGAGCTCGGACCGGTGGAGCAGCAGCTGGCGCTGGCGCAACGGCTCGTGGTTCAGCCGGTTCGCCTCCGTGTACGGGGCGATGTGGGCGCCGACCAGCCACGCGTTCCCGCTCGGATCGATCCGGATCCAGGATTCGGTCAGGTTGCCGCCGCCGGTCCGCAACGACTTCACCTCCGAGCCGAGCAGCGCCAGGCCTGCCTCGAACTCGTCTTCCAGCGCGTACTCGTGCCGCACTCGCCGGTTCTCGACCAGGAGCTTGTACTCGACCGGCTTGTTGCCCTGAGCCATGCCTCCGCCGTAACGCGCCACACCGCCTCGGTCCGGTGGGAGAAAGTGGGACGGGCGGACCGCCCCACTTCCTCCCACCGGCGCTCCACCCTGATCGCCCATCGGGTGAAGGTCGTTTATCGGCGGCATCCACGGTCGGTGTTGTGGATCGTGGTGGCGAGGTGGGGAGCCGAGTGGAGGAAAGTGGTGTAGAGTGGAGATGGCCGAGCGCCCCAGAGGCGACGTGATTCGAGTCCGATGCCAGCAACACGTGACCATCGACGTGAAGGGCCGCCTGGCCCTTCCCGCACCGATCCGCCGGGCGCTCGAGGAGCAGCAGCAGAACCTGCTCGTCCTCGCGTACTCGCGCGGTGCGGTCTGGGGCTGGACCCCCTCGCACTACGAGTCGGAGGTCGAGTCCCGGATGATGTCGCAGGACCCGTTCGCGCCCGAGGTCCTCGACTTCGCGCACTCGATGATGTCGACCGCGCAGGACACCGAGATCGACGCCCAGGGCCGGATCCGGATCCCACCGCCGCTCCGCGAGCTGGCGGGGCTCGACAAGGACTGCGTGGTCCACGTGTTGCTCGGGCGGATCGAGATCTGGGACCAGGCGGCGTGGGATCGGCGGTTCCAGGAGTCCCTGCACAAGGTGCGCGGGTCGGCGGGCATGCCGGGGCGGGACACGCCATGACCGGGTTTCACCACACGACCGTGCTGCTCGAGCAGGTGGTCGACACGATCGCGCCGGCCGACGGGGAGGTCTACGTCGACTGCACCCTCGGCGGCGGCGGCCACGCGGCCGCGCTGCTCGCGCGGGCGAACTGCACCGTGATCGGGCTCGATCGCGACCCTGCGGCGATCACGGCGGCCTCGGCGGCCCTGTCGCCGCACGGGGAGCGGTTCGTCGCGGTGCGGGCGTCGTTCTCCGAGCTCGGCCGGGTGCTCGACCAGCTGGGTCGCGCCCGGGTCGACGGCATCGTCGCCGACCTGGGCGTCTCGTCGCCGCAGCTCGACCAGGCGGAGCGCGGGTTCTCGTTCCGGGCGGCTGGGCCGATCGACATGCGGATGGACCCCGAGCAGGCCTTGTCGGCCGCCGAGGTTGTCAACCAGTGGGACGAGTCGGCGCTGGCCGACGCGATCCACCAGTTCGGTGAGGAGCGGGCCGCGCGGAGGGTCGCTCGGCGGATCGTCGAGGGCCGCCCGTGGACCGACACGGCCGCGCTGGGCGCCGCGATCGCGCGGGTCGTCGGCGGAGGAGGGCGCACCCACCCCGCCACCCGCACGTTCCAGGCGCTGCGGATCGTGGTCAACGACGAGCTCGGCGAGCTCGACCGGCTGCTCCCCCTCACGCTCGATCGGCTCGTGTCGGGCGGGCGCCTGGCGATCCTCACGTTCCACTCGCTGGAGGACCGGCGGGTGAAGCAGTTCCTCGACCACGCCGCCGGCAAGGGGCGGCCGCGCGACCCGTTCGGGAACCCGATCGGGCCGGTGCATGTCCGGGTGTTGCCCGATCTCGCGCCGGGCGACGACGACCCGAACCCCCGCGCGCGCTCTGCTCGGCTCCGTCGGGCGGTGAGGTTGCCATGGAACGCGTGACCGCGCTCACCGCGAGCGGAGCCAGCGCGTGGCGGCGGGTGATCCCGCTGTGGCGCCACGGGGTGTGGCTCGTCTCGGGCGTCGTGCTGATCGGGATGTGGGTCAGTGTCCGCGTCGACGTGCAGCAGCTCCGCTCGGACGTGTCGCGTTCGGGTCGGGCGTACCGAGAGGCCCTGCAGGAGAACCAGCACCTGCGGCTCGAGCTCGAGACCCGCCGTCGCGCCCTCGCGATGGAGGCCGAAGCGCGCCGCCTCGGCCTGGTCGACGACGTCGAGCGCCGCGCGGTCGACCTGACCCCCGATCGCCTCGCGGCGGTGGTGGCCCCATGACCGACCGCATCCACCTGCCCCCGCTCGAGCCGGCGCTCGAGAGCGCCGAGGTGGTCCGCCGCCGCGCGCGCTCGCGCATCCGGCTGGTGAGCGCCGCGATGTGCGCGCTGCTCGCGGTCGTGGGCGCCCGCGGCGCGGTGTTGTGTGTGGCCCCGTCGTCGCAGACGTTGCAGGCGGCGGTCGCCCAGCGATGGGATCAGGTCACGCTGCGCGCGAGCCGCGGCGACGTGCTGGATCGCAACGGCCACCGCCTGGCGACCTCGATCCCGACCCCGAACGTGGTGGTCGATCCGGTGCGGGTCGAGCCGGACGAGCTCGACGCTCTGGCGACCGCGGTCGCCGGGATCGTCGGCATCCCGGTCGAAGACGTTGCGGAGCGGATGTCGCGCCGGCCGAGCCGGTACCAGCGGATCGCGGTCCAGGTCCACCCGGCGATCGCTCGCGCGATCGAGGGCCTCGACCACGGCGCGGTGTGGGTCGAGCGCGAGCCCCGGCGGTACTACCCCGAGCAGACCCTCGCGGCGCAGGTGCTCGGGTTCGTCGACGCCGCAGGCTCGGGGCGCGAGGGGCTGGAGGCGTCCCTCGACCACTGGCTGCGCGGCGAGTCGGTGCTGGTCCAGCGGGACCGCAACGCCCTGTCGGACGACCCGATCCGGTCCGACGTGAGCCGCGGGATGGACGTCGAGCTCACGCTCGATCGCACGGTGCAGCGGATCGCGGAGCGCGCCCTCGACGACGTGGTCCGCCGCTCCGCGCCGCACGCCGCGACCGCGGTGGTGATCGACGTGAAGACGGGGGACCTGCTCGCCCTCGCGAACGCTCCGACGTTCAACCCGAACGCGCTCGAGGAGAACGCCGCCCCGCGGCGGAACCACGCGGTCCAAGACGCGATCGAGCCCGGTTCGGTGATGAAGCCGTTCACCGTGGCCGCGGCGGTCGAGGAGGGGCTCGTGTCCCCCGACACCGTGATCGACTGCGAGTCGGGGACCTGGCTCGTCGGGCGCTCGCGGATCCGCGACACCCACCCGCACGGCGCGATCACGGTGCGCGAGGTGCTGAAGGTCTCGAGCAACATCGGGTCGGCGAAGCTCGCGTTCGAGCTCGGCGAGGATAGGTTCCTGCGGTTCTTGTCGGCGTTCGGGTTCGGCAAGCGCGCGGGCACGATGCTCGCGGGCGAGCGCGCGGGGTTCCTGCGCGACCCGGCGAAGATCCGCCCGATCGAGCTCGCCACGACCGCGTTCGGCCAGGGGATCACCGCCACGCCGCTGCAGCTCGGCTACGCCCTGGCGGCGCTCGGCAACGGCGGCGTGCGGATGAAGCCGCGCCTGGTGGCGCGGGTCCGCGACGCCCACGACGTGCCCGAGTACGTGCAGTCGCCCACCGCGGTGCAGCGCGCCGTGTCGGAGACCACCGCCCGCCTGGTGGTGTCGATGATGGAGGGCGTGACCGAGGACGGCGGCACCGCCATCCGGGCGCGGGTGCCCGGGTACCGGGTCGCCGGCAAGACCGGGACCGCACAGAAGGCCGAGGGCGGGAAGTACGGCGCGGGTCGGATCGGCTCGTTCGTGGGCCTGGTGCCCGCCGACGACCCGGTGCTCGCGATCGTGGTCACGGTCGACGACCCCACGATCGGGAGCCGGATGGGCGGCGTGGTCGCCGCGCCTGCGTTCTCTGCGATCGCGGCGGAGTCTCTCCGGTACCTCGGCGTTCGTCCCACCGAGGTGATCGTCGACCCCGAGCTCGACGCGCCGACCCTCGCCGCGGCGCCGCCGCCCGCCGAGCCCGCCGACCCGATCGCCGCGTCCGGCATCGCGTTCGACGGGGAGCAGTTCACCGTGCCCGACCTGCGCGGCCGCCCGCTGCGCGAGGTGGTGGCGTCGCTCGCGCCCACCGGCCTGCCGCTGTCGCTGCGCGGCACGGGCGCGGTGGTCACCCAGGATCCCCCTCCCGGCACCCGCGCGGCGCCGGGCACCCCGGTGTCGCTCACGTTGCAGTGAGCGGCGCCGATCGTTCTTTCCATCCCCAAGGCTCGATCCGCGGCTGGTGTGGCTGCGGCTCCTCCCCTCCCACGGGAGGCGGACGTTCCGATCGTCGTCTCATCCATCCGAGTTCCCGGGGTGCCCCAACACCCCGACTCGCGCGACGGTTCCGGATCGCCCTGCCGCAGACGCTCACCTCTCCCAAGGTGGGCGTCACTCCACCAGCCGCGGATCGGCTCCTCTCTCATCTTACCCCGACAGCCGGCACATCGGTCGGTCGTCGGACTGCCGTCCTGACGCCGGAGCTCGGTACCAACGCCGGTCGTCGGTGATCGGGATCGCGTGGTCGACCTCTGTGTGACGCGCTGTCGCGTTTCGCGCGCACACTGGTAGACTCGCGACGGACCGCTCCCAGGGCGGTGCGCTGCGCCTGCCCCCCCCGCGGATATGCCCTCGATGTCGGTCCGTCCCCCCTCCGTCCCGCTCAGCGCCGTCCTGGCCTCCCTCGACCGACCGCGGGTGGTCGGGCCGCGCGACGTCCCGGTCGACCACGTGACCCGGGACTCCCGCGAGGTGGGGCCGACCTCGGTGTTCGTGGCGGTCCCCGGCGCGAAGGTCGACGGCCACGCGTTCGTCCCGTCGGTCCACGCGGCGGCGGTCGTGGTGGAGCGCGACGACGTGGAGCCCCGAGCCGGCGTCACCAAGGTGGTGGTCCCGTCCGCGAAGGCCGCGCTGGCCGAGATCGCCGCCGCGATCCACCACCACCCCGGCCGCGCGCTGCAGGTGGTCGGGGTCACCGGCACCAACGGCAAGACCACGGTGACCACCCTGGTCGAGGAGGCGCTGCGCGCGCTCGGGGTGTCGGCCGGCCGGATCGGGACCACCGGGAACTCGGTCGCCGGCGCGGCGCGGCCGACCACGTTCACCACGCCCGAGGCGCCCGAGGTCCAGTCCCTGCTGGCGGAGATGCGCGACGCCGGGTGCCGGGTGGTCGCGGTGGAGGTCACCTCGATCGGGCTGTCGCAGCGGCGGGTCGACGCGATCCCGTTCGCGGTCGCGGTGTTCACCAACCTCACCCAGGACCACCTGGACTTCCACGGCACGATGGACGCGTACCGCGAGGCGAAGGCGCGGTTGTTCGAGGAGCTGCTCCGCCCGGCGGGTGGCGCGCCCCGCGCGATCTTGTTCGCCGACGACCCGGCGCACCTCGCCCTCGGCGCGCCGCCGGATCGGCTGACCTACGGCTTCTCGCCCGGCGCGGATCTGCGCGTGCTCGACGCGGCGCTCGGCCCCGCCGGCACCGAGATCACCCTCGACGACCGCGGCGTGCGGCGGACGCTCCGCACCCCGCTCGTCGGCCGACACAACGCGCTGAACGTGGTGGCGGCGTGGGCGGTGCTCACCTGCCTCGGCGTCGACCCGGACGCCGCCATCGTGGCGATCGGCGCGGTGGCGGGGGTGCCCGGACGGCTCGAGCGGGTCGCCGATCCGGGCGGACGGCTGGTCCTGGTCGACTACGCCCACAGCGACGACGCGCTCGCCAACGTGCTGCCCGCGGTGCGGGAGCTCACCCGCGGCGAGGTGTGGGTGGTGTTCGGCGCCGGCGGCGACCGCGATCGCACCAAGCGGCCGAAGATGGGCGCGGTGGCCGCGGCCCACGCCGACTGGGTGGTGGTGACGTCGGACAACCCGCGCACCGAGGACCCGGCGACGATCGCCGACGAGATCCTGCGCGGGGTCCCGGCTGGGGCGCGGGTGCACCTCGAGCTCGATCGGGAGGCCGCGATCCGGTGGGCGTTGGAGAACGCCGCCCCCGGCGACGCCGTGCTGCTCGCGGGGAAAGGTCACGAGACGTACCAGGAGGTCCACGGCGTGCGCCGTCCGTTCGACGATCGGGCGGTGGCGCGGGCGGCCCTCGGCACCACGGAGGTTCGATGAGCTCGGTCCGGTTCGACGCTGCCGCGATCGCCGCCGCCACCGGCGGGCGGGTGGTCCGCCCGGGACCGGCGGGTC
>JBEBJC010000210.1:0-10935 GCA_040080105.1 Myxococcota bacterium | reverse complement strand
ACTCCGGGGGGGTCGATCGGTTCGCCGAGCTCGTGTTCGACGACACCTGCGCCTCGGGCACGCTTGCGGTCGAGGCCGCCCGGGACGGGGGCTGGACGTTCGCCGCGCCGGTGCCGGTCGGGTGTGCCGGCGTGCTCCCGGCCGACGTGACCGCGGCCCAGGACGCGCTCGGCTCGGCCTGTTCGGCGGGCGGGGGCGAGGCGGCGGTGTGCGCCGGCGCCGCGGCGGATCTCGGGGCGGAGCTCGACAAGCTCGCCGCCCGCAGGGTCACCGCGCAGACCGAGTTCTTCCCCTACGACCCCGCCGAGCTGCCGATCCGGGGCTCGGACGCCGAGATGGAGATCCGGTTCACCGACGGGACGTCCGAGCGGTGGCTGCCGGGCGAGAAGCCGTGGGGCACGCGGTTCGTGCGGCTCGAGGCGGACGGGGCGGTGAGCGCACAAGGGTCGATGTTGTTCCAGCCGTCGCCGGGGACCGCGCTCGGGTGCGCCGCGGTGCGCGATCACACGATGTCGGGCCGGATCGACGCGCCGGGGCAGATCACGCTGGTGTTCGTCGAGGTGAGCGAGCTCACCTGTGATTCTGCGGTCTCGCTCCAGCTGGAGCTGCACCAGACCTTCATCGACCCGGGCTAGGTGCGCGGGACGCGGGCCGCGCCAGCGGCAGCCGACGTGCAGGCGGTCCAACAGCCGCTCCATCGTGGCGAACGCCGATCAATCCGGGTACCCGTTGTTCGTGTTGGTAGTGAAGACTCCCCGTGAGTTGGCTCGGTCCGCTGCATGGTTCGGGGTCGGGGTCGGTGTCGGCGGCTCGCTCGCACTGGTCCTGTCCCGCTCGAGCGGTGGCCCGGCCACGCAAGCCCCGGCCAGCCCCGCCGTCGTGCGCATGGGCGACGATCGAGCGTGTCGGGCGGAGCTCGCTCGCGTCCGCGCCGAACTGGCTCGCCCGTTCGCGCCCGCGCCGCGCCCGGCACCCGTCTCTGTGGACACGCCTCAGTGGCCGTCGGGACTCGACCGGGCGCTGGCCGAGGGTCCGGTGGCGGAGTGGTTGCCCGTCGAACTCGAGTCTTCCGGCGTCCCAGCGTCGATGCTCGACCTCGATTGCTCCGAGTACCCGTGCATCGCGTTGTTGGCCCTCGAACCTGGCCATCCGGTGGCATCCGATCTCGTCCAACCGGTGGTGGACGGCTTCGGAGCCCACACCGACGGTAAAGGCCGCATCGCGCCGCACTTGTTCGGGACGCCCGAGGGCAACTTCGCGGCCCTGGTGTTTCTCGGCGAGGACGAGCCTCCGCCCACGGTGGGCGGCAGGGTTCAAGACCTCGTCGACGCTCGCCGCTGACTCTCAGCTAGGCCGAGAACGGAGCCAAGTACGGCGTGATCCCGGGGTACCACGGCTCCGGATCCACCCCCAACCCGGCGAGGATCCCGGCCGCGAGGTGGTCGTACCGCATCACCTCGCCCGACGGGTCGAGCCCGCCGTCCGGGTCGACCGCCAAGCTCTGCAGCTGGTCGTCGGTGCCGCCGAACACCCGGTCTCCGCGGGCCGGCCCGCCGACGAACAGCGCGCTGCCGTGGGGCCAGTGGTTCTTGCCCCCGCCGGCGGTGCTCAACGGGGTGCGGGTGAAGTCGGACACCACCGCCACCAGCGTGTCGTCGAGCGTCCCGCTCGCGTCGAGGTCGGCCACGAGCCCGTCGAGCACCGAGAACAGCGACTGGTACGCTGCGTGTTGGTCGGCGTTCCGCGCGTGGGTGTCCCAGTCGATGCGGGAGTCGAGCGTGACCGCCGCGCACAGCCCGTTCTGGAGCAGCTCCACCGCGATCGCCGCCTGGGTGGCGAAGTCGGCCGGCACCCCGGGGACCAGGCCCGCCAGCAGCCCCGGCCCGTCGAGCCGGAGGCGGGTGGCGCGGGACATCGACTCGAGCCGGGAGGCCGGGTACGAGCTGAACCGCCCGGTCGTCGCGCCGTACGTGGTGGTGCGGGCCGACAGCCAGGTGTCGAGCGCCCCGCGCGCCTCGGCGTCGATCGGGGCGGGGGCGGCGCCGTCGACCGGCGGGAACCGGGTGGCGTCGTCGACCAGCACCCGGAGCTGGCCAGTGGCGCCGATCTGGCCGGTGGTGGCGCCGAGCTCGCCGATGTACGCCCGGCCCGACAGGTCGACCAACCCGAGGATCTGCTCGGTGGCCAGGCCCTGGCCGGCGATCGTCGCCCAGCCGGCGGCGTTGCCGTCGGTGCTGCCGGTGAGCAGGCGGGTCCGGGCGGCCACGTGGCCGACCGAGCCCATCCAGATCCCGTTCACCACCGCGCTCCGGTCGTGCCACCGGTCGAAGAACGCCGACACCGCCGGCCGCTTGTACGGGTTCACCACCAACGGCAGGCCGCCGAACGTGTGGATCGCCTCCCGGTCGTCGGGGTTCTCCGGGTCTTCGTCCTGGTCGGGGCCGTCCACCCCGTCGACCCCGAGCTTCGGGTCGAAGCAGTAGCTCACGTCCCAGCCGCCGGTGGCCATCACCACCACCAGTCGACGGGGGACCGCGGCACGGACCGGGGCGGGCCGGAGCAGGGCGCCCGCGGCGAGCGCGGTGGTGCCGGTGAGCAGCGCGCGGCGCGTGGGGTGCATCAGTGGAACTCCACCCAGGGGTCCTGCAACATCGCGACCAACACCACGGTCCACGCCGCCTCCGGGTCGGCCCGGCGCGCGTGGTCGGCCTGCCACAGGTCGGTCAGGCCCACCACCACCGGATCGGACCGGTCGAGGAGCTGGCCGAACACGGTCGGAGCGAGCGCGGCGATCTGGTCCTGGATCACCCCGCGGTCGGTCGTGTCCGCGTTCACCCCTCGGAGCAGCCGGCGGGTGGCGGGGTCGGCGGTCGCGAGGTCGGACCGGACGACCCGCGCGGCCGCCTCGGCGGTCACCTGTTGCCACACGAGCTCGCGCTCCGGGGTGGGGGTGGCGATCGGGCGGAGCAGGTTGAACCCGTCGGCGCCCCCGGCCATCGCCCGGAACCCGAACCGGTCGGACCGCAGCAGGTCGACCTCGCCCCAGCAGGTGGACACCGGGCCGTCGCCGCAGGTCACCGGATCGGGCGCGACCGACCAGGTGAACCCGGTCACGTCCTCCAGCAGCCGCGCGAGCTGCTCCGGCCGGGTGGGGACGACCCCGGCGGGTGCGATCGGCGGATCGGCGCCCTCGGCGGGGCCGATCGCCAGGAACGAGTCGGACAGCACCACCGCGCGCGCCAGGGCCGCCAGATCGTAGCCGCTGTCGACCAGCTGCTCGGCGAACGTGTTCGCGGCGGCCGAGGGCAGCGCCTCCGGGTCGGTCCGGCTGAGGTAGGCGTACAGCCGGCGGGCGGTGCAGGTCGCGAACCGGGGGTCCTCGGCGAGGTTGGCGCCGAGCGCGCGCAGGTCGCCGCTGGGCGCCCCGTAGTACGCGGGCGGCGGCAGGTCCCAGTTCGCCCACGTGCCCTCGAACTCCGGCTGGTAGGTGACCAGCGGGTAGCACATCTCGCTCATCGTGAACGGGTTGCCGGTGTACTCGTCGAGCTTGGGCGCGGTGGAGCAGCCCTTCTCGTACGCGGTGACCACCGTGTCCCACCGGTGCAGCCGGGCCACCCCCCACAGGTGGGCCGCCAGCGGGTCGAGGTTCACGTGGCACGCGATGCAGCTCGGGTCGGTGGCCAACACCTCGGCGATCGCCAGCCCGTCGGCGAGGTTCGTGCCCGACACCGCCACGTCGCGCGAGGCGAAGTCCGCGCACAGCAGCGCGTCGGCCAACAGGTTCGCCCGGGTGCGGTTGAAGTTCGAGTTCGCCGACTCGTGCCGGCGCCAGATCGCGGAGTCCGACAAGATGCCGGCCATCGGCCTCCCGTCGGGCCACACCACCGGCTGCCAGGTGGGCCCGTCCGGGTCGTACGGCAGGCCGTACGCGGCGGCCACGATCGGGTCGGCCAAGGTCGCTTCGGCGGTCACGAGGTCGGTGATCGGCCGGTGCTCGCGCACGATCGACCGCGCGAGCTCGAGCGGGGCCTCGTTCAGCGAGTGGTCGAGCTCGGCCAACGACACGCCCTCGAGCGGCCCGAGCGGCGGCAGCGGGTCGAGCACGTCGGCCCGCATCTGCAGGACCTCGGCGTAGAAGTCGCCCACCGTGTCGGCGAACCGCGGGTCGGCCAACCACCCGTCGACCAGCACCGGGAGCAGCTCGGGGAACGCGCGCACCCGCCGCAGCTCGGCCTCGGTGGGGCGCACCCCACGCAGCGCCATGCTCGCACGCACCGCCGCGCCCACCGGGTCGAGCGGCACGTACTCCGGGAGCGGCTCGTCGGTCCGACAGGCCAGGGCCAGCGCCCACAACATCGCGCGAACTCCGGCTCCGAGCTTAGCGCGACGCCGTGGGCCCAGCCACCGCGTCAGCGCTGGCCCGACAGCCCGAAGAACGAGAGGATCATGTCGTTGTCGACGTTCGAGCACTTCTCGCGCCCGCCCGGCCACGCGTGTGACCCGTTCTCGACCTTCACGTACTCGATCTTCCCCTTGTCCTTACAGGTGTCGAACGACTGGACCACCGGGACTCGGCCGTTGCTGCACCGGTCGGCCCGGCGGTCGGCCGCCGGCTCGCCTTTGCAGTTGTACGCGGCGGTGATCGCCTGCACGGTCTCGGCCGACGAGGTGATCCGCAGCTGGTGCTCACCCTCGCTCACTCGACCCGCGAAGTTGTGGTCGTTGGTCCCGTGGATGTACAAGATCGGCCGGGTCTTCTGCGGGCTACACGCGGAGAGGGTCCGGTCGGTCATCCCGGCAGAAACCGCGGCGAACCCTGCGAACGGCTCGGGGTTGTTGCAGATCAGGGTCCACACGAACATCGCGCCGTTCGAGAACCCGACCGCGTACACCTCGTCTTTGTCGATGTTCCACCGGGCCTTCAGGTCGGCCAGCATCACGTCGGTGAACCGCACGTCGCGCATCGGGTCGGTGTCGGGACCGCCGCCGCCCTCGCCCGGGACGAACCAGCCGCCGCCGTCTCCGTCGGGGAACACCAGGAACTGCGGCCCGCCGCGCTGCGGGAGCCAGTTGACCTCCATCTTCACCCCGGTGTTGCCTTCGCCGCCGCCGTGGTAGCCGATGAGCACCGGCCAGGCGCGCTTCGCGTCGTAGCCGTCGGGCGGGACCACCCGGTACCGCCGGGTCTTCCCTTCGAATTGCAGTTCGATCACCTGGGTGCGCCCGTCCTCCATCCCCTTGCGGACCTGCGGGTCGCGCGGGTTGGGTTCGGACTCGGAGGCGAGGTCGCGCAGGAACGACTCGTTGCCGCCGACCCGCCGCGGCTCGCCCATCGAGGGCTGGGCGCCGGTCCGCGGGATCTCGCCCTTGAGGTTTTCGGTGGCACAGCCGAGCAGCAGGAGGACCAACGTCATGGGGTTCCGGGGCGATGAAGCCGGGGCCAGGGTATCTCGTGGCCGGCGCCGCGGGAACCGCGCGGTGTTGCGGCGCGCGCCCGGTCGCGGGTCCGACGTTCGGAGGTCTCCGATGATCCTGTGGCTCGGCGCGTGCAACCCGCCGCTCCCCGAACTGCACGACGCGCACCGCGACCTGACCGGCGCGCTGCCGGTGTTCCCGGGCGCCGAGGGGTTCGGCACCGACACCCCGGGCGGTCGCGGGGGGGAGGTGCGGGTGGTCGACACGCTCGCCGCCGACGGGCCCGGCTCGCTGAAGGCCGCGGTGCAAGGGGAGGGACCTCGCACCGTGGTGTTCGAGGTCGGCGGGGTGATCCGGCTCACCGAGAACCTCCGGATCGACGACGGGTACCTCACCGTCGCCGGCCAGACCGCGCCCGATCCGGGGATCACCGTGTACGGCGCCGGGCTCGAGATCGCGGCGTCCCACGTGGTGGTGCAGCACCTCCACATCCGCCCCGGAGACGCGCCGGACGGACCGAAGCCCACCGTTCGCGACGCGATCGCGATCGTCGCCGACCGAGACGACGGCGAGGACGTACACCACGTGGTGATCGACCACTGCTCCCTTTCGTGGGGCGTCGACGAGACGTTCTCCACCTGGTTCCGCGGCGTGCGGGACGTGACGCTGTCGAACAGCCTGGTCTCGGAGTCCCTCGACGACTCGCTCCACCCGGAGGGGCACCACGGCAAGGGGCTGCTGATCGGAGACCACACGCGGCGGGTGTCGGTGCTGCGGACGCTGCTCGCCTACAACCCCGACCGGAACCCGATCGTCAAGGGGGATGCCTCGGCGCTCGTGGCGAACGTGTGGGTGGTCGACCCCGACCGGTGGCCGGTCACCCTGTTCGACCAGGAAGACGCGGGCCCTTCGCTGCTGACGCTCCGAGGCAGCCAGTTCGAGCGCGGGGTCGACACCCCGGTCGAACACGCCACGGTGTGGGTGGACAGCTCGATGAAGCCGGGCACGGCGATGTTCCTCGACGATCTCGCGAGCTGGGACATCGACGGAGATCCGTGGGCAGGGGTCGAGCTCGACTCGGCGCGGGACGAGGTGCGGGTCGACGGTGCCCCGGTGACGGTGGAGCCGCTCACGCTGTTGCCGGTCGACCAGGTCCGCGAGCACCTGCTCGAGCAGGCGGGCGCCCGACCGTCGGCGCGCGACCCGGTGGACACGCGGGTGATCGACCAGCTCCGCCGGGGCGTGGGCCAGGTGATCGACTCGCCCGCGGACGTGGGCGGGCTCGGCGCGCAGCCCGAGACCCGGCGCGCGCTCGACGTACCCCCCGATCCGACGGCCGACAGCGACGGCGACGGCTGGACCGACGTGGAGGAGTGGATCCACGGGTTCGGGTCGTAGGCGCGCCCGTCTGCCCGGGGTCGGCTATGGAGCCCCCTCGGGAGGGCCGATGGGCTTCGGGAATCCACACGTGTCGAAGGCGCTCGCCGCCGAACAGAAGGCCGAGGGCGCCACCGACCCGGCGACCTGCGCCCAGTCGTGGCGCGACGCCTCGCGGCTGTGGGAGCGGGCCGCCGACCGGGAGTCCGACCCGAAGCGGCGCGGGCAGTACACCGCGAACGCCGAGCGCACCCGCGCCGCGTCGGAGGAGACGGCCGAGCCGTTCGACCCGTCCGACCTGCCGAACTAGGGGAACTCGTGCCGAACCTCCCGAAGATCCGCCCCGGCCTCGTGCCCGACCTCGACCTCCGTCCGCTCGGCGATCGGGTGTCCGCCCTCGCCGCCGACGTGCTCGCGCGCGCCCAGGCCGCCCAGCGCGAGCGCGAGACCTTGCAGCAGAAGGTCGATCGGGTGGTGATCGTGATGCTGGAGAACCGGTCGTTCGATCACCTGTTGGGGTGGCTCGGGCCCGCGCGCGGCGGGCTCGTCGGCGACGAGTCGAACCGCGACGGCGTGCTCGCCGACGGCACCCCCGACCCGGCGACCGTGGAGCGCGAGGTGCGCCCCGTCAGCGACACCGGGTTCTTGCAGGTCGACCCCGGCCACTCGTCGGGTCGGGTCGCAAAGCAATTGGCGGGCCAGAACCAAGGGTTCGTCGCCGACTTCATCGCGCTGAAGGGCCTGCAGTCGGACGGGCGGGTCAAAGGGCCGATCTCGCGCGGGGACTGGCGCGACGCGCCGGTCGACACGCCGATGTGCACGTTGACCCGGGAGGCGCTGCCCACCTACGCGTTCTTCGCCGACCAGTTCGCGGTGTGCGCGCGGTACTTCTGCTCGGTGCCGACCGGGACCTGGCCGAACCGGATGTTCCTGTACGCCGGCACCGCGAACGGCGAGCTCACCAACGGCAGCGTGGTGGGGGAGAGCGAGTACCGCCAGCGGATGCCGCGCAAGCTGTTCGTCGACCAGGTGCCGTCGTGGCGGATCTACGACCACGGGTTCGCGTGGCTCAACCTGTTCCCCGATCGGACCCTGTTCTCGAACCCGACCCGGCTGTTCTCTCGGTTCGACGCAGACTGTAAGGCCGGGGATCTGCCGGAGGTCGTGCTGATCGACCCGAACGTCGCCGACGTCGGCATCGAAGGACGGGCGAACGACGACCACGCGCCCGCCGATCTGATCGAGGGTCAGGTGTTGGTGCGCTCGGTGTACGAGTCCCTGCGGAGCCAGCCGGGGGGGTGGGGCCGCACGCTGCTGGTGGTCACGTACGACGAGCACGGCGGGCTGTACGACCACGTGGTCCCGCCGCCCGCCCCGTCGAACGGCACGGTGCTCGCCGAGGTCCCGGGGCAAGGGAGTTGGCCCACCACCTACGGCCCGCGGGTGCCCGCGCTGGTGGTCTCGCCGTACGTGCCGCTCGGGTCGACCTCGATGGAGCTGCTCGACCATTGCTCGGTGCACGCCACCGTCACCCGGCGGTTCTCGAGCGAGGGCCCGCTCACCGCGCGGGTCGCCGCGGCCACGTCGCTGGCGTCGCTGTTGACGCTCGACGCCCCCCGGGAGATGCCGCCGTGCCCGCCGATCACCTCCGCGCGGTCGCGCGCGCCGCTGGTAGAGC
The DNA here is from genome assembly GCA_040080105.1 of Myxococcota bacterium. Taxonomy (GTDB): domain Bacteria; phylum Myxococcota_A; class UBA796; order UBA796; genus JACKER01. The sequence continues at coordinate 2,465 of JBEBJC010000210.1, read as the reverse complement.
GGTACGACGACGACGACGGCCTGCGCGAGTGGGTGCGCGCCGGCCGCTCCCCCCCAGGTTGAGCGGATCGCGAAGGCTCCACCCCCCTGCCGACACTCTCGGGCGGGGGAGGTCGAATGTTCGGGCTTTGGATGTGGGCGCTCGCGGCGTGTCACCACGACTTCGGCGGCTGTGGCGCGCCGCAGTCGACCGACGACGTGGTCGTCGACTGGGACGGGCAGGTCCCGGTGTTCGACTGGGAGCCGGGGACCGTGCGGCTGGTCGAGGTGGAACAGCAGGGCGACGAGGTCCCGCTGTGGCACTTCCAGTGTGGCGGGTGGAGGGACGTGAACACCTTCGACGAGGTGGTCTGCGCGACGACCCCCATCGCGTACGGTGCCCAGATCGACTCGGAGTCCGTCCACCCCGACCTCCAGGGACCGCCGCGCGAGCTGCAGCCCGGGGTGAGCTACCAGGTGCGGCTGTACACCCTGACCCAGGACGACGGGCCCGATCCCGAGCTCCCGGGCCTGCTCGCCTGGCTCGGGGGCTCGACCGACGACCGCTGGTGCGGGACCGACATCACCGGTGAGACGACGTTCGAGGTCCCTTGGGACGAATCCTGATCCACCCCGGTCGATGTGACCCAGAATCGAACCACTCGAATCATCTCTGACCATCGGTTTGTTCGAAATCGAGCGTGTTCTCGCTGCGGCCCCGGGATGGCCGACGTAGCCTTCGAGTGGAGGTCGCGATGAACGCAGGGTGGGGGAGGTTCGGGTCGCTGGGTTCCGTCCTGGTGTCGGGGTGTGGCGGGGCCGCGTTCGACCACCGGGCGGGGGAGGACGGCTGGCTGGACCACGAGGCGCCGCCGACCCAGGAGACGGTCGAGGTCGCGGACGACGGGCGGTGTGTGTGGACCGGGAGCCCGTTCGTCGGGGTGACGGTCGAGCGCGCGTACACGATGCGGTACGTCAGCGAGGACGGGGACTGCGCGGACCTCCCCGCCTCCGTGGAGGCGGACGAGAAGACCGTGTGGGGTCTCGTCCCCGGTCAGACCGTGCCCGAGCTGCTGATCGACGTGAGCGGGCACGACGACGTACGTCTGCTCGACACCTCGGCCGGCTTGCTGCTGATGGGAGAGGTCGACGGAGGGGAGCGGCTGTACCGCGTCGACCACACCACGCTCGAGCTGCTCGACCAGCGGGACGTGGCGGCCCAGTTCTGGGGCACCCGCACCTCGGCGTCCCGTCGGTGGGTGGTGGTGGCGGACAACCTCGACGAATCCCGGTTCCCGTTGCAGGTGATCGATCCGCTCACGCTGGAGGTGGCGGAGGTCGACCCGGGCGCGACGTGGCTCGAGGCGATGTGGATGAGCGAGCGCGAGGCGCTGGCTGGGGTCGTCGTCACCGAGGCCGGCAGCCGGCTCGCGCTGTGGGACTTCGACGAGCAGACGTCGCTGGTGGCGGGCATGCCGGCCCCGACGATCGACGTCGACGTCCCCGGCCGGTTCCCGTCGCTCCTCATCGGCCCGACGTGGATCGGCGTCGATCCACTCGACCGGTACGTGGTCGTCCCGTTGAACGGCGACGAGGAGGGGTACCTGGAGATCCTGGACGCGGCGACCGGCGAGGTGCGCGAGGTGCCCGGCGCGCTCGGGCCGGTGGCGTTCACCCCCGACGGCTCGACGATCGTGGCGTGGGACCTGGTCGACGACGTCACCCTGCTGGTGCTGGTGGATCCGGTGACGCTCGAGACTCGCCGGGTCGAGCTCCCGCAGCCCGGGATCCCGTCGTACTTCGTGAGCTACGACGGCAACGACGTGGTGGTGTCCTCGCCGTTCGGCGACACCGAGCTGGTGCTGGTCGACGCCGACACCGGGGACTTCACCACCCTGGGACTGGCGCTGTCGCTGGGGCAGTTCACCGCCCGCGTCGGCCACGACGAGCTGTGGGTGGCGGACGACGGGTTGTGGCGGGTGGACCTCGCGCAGGCCACCACCGAGCGGATGGACGGGTTGCAGCCCGAGCACGTGGTGTGGATGCCGAGCGCCGACCTGCTGTTCCTGGACGACGCCGTCGCGCCGAAGATGGTCTTCTGGGACCCGAACACGCGCGAGACGGTCACCGAGGTGCGGTTGGACACCGCCCCGAGCGCGACCGCCCGGCTGTCCCTGCGGGTGGGTCCGCGGGTCGGGGCGTTGTAGGATCGGCGCCCGAGGTGCCCGGCGGTCGTGCCCGCGCTACGCGGGTGAACGAATGTCCAGTGCGCCCGAAGACGAGTGGCTGTGGGGGTGGGACCCCACGCCGGGGATCGTGTCGGTGTGGGCCGAGCCCACCGGCGAGGTCACCGTGTGGCGGCGGGTCGCCGGGGCGCTGGTGCGGGAGCGCGAGCGGTTCCGGCCGTGGATCCTGGTCGACCGGGCCGATCGGCTCCCGAGCGGGGTGACGGTGCGCGAGCTCGAGGGCGAGGGGGCGCTGCGGTAC
>JBEBJC010001250.1:0-2328 GCA_040080105.1 Myxococcota bacterium | reverse complement strand
GCCAGGAGGAGGCCGACGACCTGCTGCGTCGGATCCGCCGCGGCGCGTCGGTGTCCCTCGCGGCGCCGCGCAGGGTGGGCAAGACCAGCTTGCTGCACGAGGTGCGCCGCCGGCTGGAGGAGGAGGGCACCGCCACGGTGTTCGTCGACCTCGAGGGCGCGGAGTCGCCGGAGGACGCGATCGCCGAGATCGCGGCGAAGGCCGAGTCGCAGCGCGCGCTGGCGGCGCGGGCGCGCGGGTGGGTCGGGTGGTTGCTCGGCGCCACCCCGGTCGACCTGCAGATGGCGAAGCTCGACCTGCGCGAGGCGCTGAAGGTCGACTGGCAGACCCGCGGCAGTCGCCTGTTCGCCGAGCTGTGCGCCGGCGACGAACCGGTGGTGCTGTTCCTCGACGAGCTGCCGGTGGTGGTCGCGAGCCTGCTCGCGGAGCCGGCCCGGCCGGGGCGGTCGACCGCCGACCTGCTCCTGTCGTGGCTGCGTCAGCTGGTGCAGGAGCACCGGTCGCTGCGGATCGTGATCACCGGAAGCATCGGGCTCGCGCCGCTGGTGGAGCGGGCCGGGCTGTCGGCCACGCTCAACGTGTACGAGACCACCTCCCTCGGCCCGTGGTCCCCGCCGATCGCGACCCAGGCGCTGCACGCGCTCGCCGCGTACGACGGCCTCGTGCTCGGCGACGGCGCGGCGCAACAGGTGGTCGAGGAGCTCGGCCTGGCGGTGCCGTACCACGTGCAGCTGGTGCACCAGGCGCTGGCGGAGGACGCGCGCCGGCGCAGCTCACCCCACGTGAGCCGCGACGACGTGCGCCGGGTGTGGACCGAGCGGGTGCTCACCCGCCCGAGCGCCGACCTGCCCCACTGGGAGCAGCGGCTGCGTCGCGCGTTGTCGCCCCCCGACTACGCGCTCGCGGTGCGCCTGCTCACCGAGGCGGCGGTGCACGAGCCGCTCGCGGTGGCCCGCGCGGTCGCGTTGGCCGACGCCGCGGACGACCCGCAGGCCACGGTGCGGGCGGTGCTAGCCACCCTCGAGCACGACGGGTACCTCGGACGCACCCAGGGCGGCTGGTACTTCCCGAACCGGCTGCTCCGCGCGTGGTGGTCCGACCGGCACGGGCCGTTCGCGTGAGGTCGGTGCTCCACAACCCCGCGTTCCTGCCGATCGACGAGCAGGTGCGGCGGTTCGTGGTCCGCACCGACGCGCTGGACGCGATCGTCGAGGCGATCGAGCGCAACACCGGCCCGGCGCACCAACACCTGCTGGTGGTGGGCGGGCGCGGGTTCGGCAAGTCCACCCTGGTGCACCGGGTGGTGGCCGAGCTGGAGCGGAGGCCGGCCCTCGCCTCGCGATGGACCGCGGTGGTGCTCCCGCAGGACCCGTACGAGATCGGCAACATCGGCGAGCTGTGGCTCGAGGCGTTGCGCGCGCTCGCCGACTCGACCGCCGACCCGCGGCTCGCGAGCCTGCGGGCCGAGCTGCACCGCGATCTGGACCCGCAGCGGGTCGAGCGCACCGCCCGCGGCGCCCTGCACGCGTACGCCCGCGACCACGGCCGCCGCCTTCTGCTGGTGGTCGAGCACCTCGACATGTTGCTCGAGGAGCAGCTCGACGACCGCGACGGCTGGGCGCTGCGCAAGGTGCTGCAGGACGACCCCACGTTCGTGCTGCTCGGCACCGCGCTCCGCTCGTTCCCCGCGCTGTCCGACCCGTCGCGGCCGCTGTACGAGGCGTTCCGCAAGATCGTGCTCGAGCCGCTCGACGTGCCCGAGATCGAGGTGCTGTGGGCGTCGGTCACCGGCCACGCCCCGGAGCGCGAGTCGGCGCGGGCGATCCGCGTGCTCACCGGCGGCAACCCGCGGATGGTCGCGCTGCTGGCCGAGATCACCGGCGCTCGCCCGCTGACCGACGTGGTGGAGGACCTCGGGCGCCTGGTCGACCAGCGGACCGACTACTTCAAGGCCACCCTCGACGCGCTCGACGGGCAGAACCGGAGGGTATTCGTCGCGCTCGCGTCGCTGTGGCGCCCCGCCACCGCCGGGGAGGTCGGCAAGGAGGCCCGGCTCGAGGGCAACACCGCGAGCACCGTGCTCGGGCGGCTCGAGCGCAAGGGGCTGGTCGAGGTGGTGGGCCACCGCCGCAAGAACAAGCTGTACCAGGTCGCCGAGCGGCTACACGACGTGTTCTGGCTGATGCGCCGCCGCGGGGGCGCCGACCCGCGGATCGCGGCGCTGCTCGAGTTCATGGTGCTGTTCTACGCGCCGGCGCCGCCCCCGTCCGACCCGCTGGTCGCCGAGGTCGCCCCCACCGGGGACCCGTGGACCACCCTGACCCGCCA
>JBEBJC010000209.1:0-10949 GCA_040080105.1 Myxococcota bacterium | reverse complement strand
GCGAACCGCAGCAGGGGGTTCAGCCAGATCACCCGCTTGCACGACCGCCGCAGCTTCGCCGACGCCTCGCGCAGCTCCTCGGGCGACTCGCGCTCGAGCCCGTCGGTGATCAGCAGCACCACTGCGCCTTGCCCCAACACCCGCCGCGCCCACGCGCGGTGGAACTCGGCGAGGCACGCCCCGATCCGCGTGCCGCCCGACCAGTCCTGAACCACCCCGGAGAGCGCGTCGAACGCCACGTCCACGTCGCGGTGGCGCAGCGCGCGGGTCACCGGCGTCAGCCGGGTGCCGAACAGGAACACCTGCACCCGGTCGCGGTCGTTGGTCAGCGCGTGCAGGAACCGGAGCATCATCCGGCTGTACCGCTCCATCGAGCCCGAGATGTCACACAGGACCACCAGCGGCGGCGGCCGGGTTCGCGGCGCCAGGTACCGCAGCCCACACGGCTCCCCGAACGTGTGGCGGGCCGCGGCGAGCGTGCGCCGCAGGTCGATCCGCGCCCCCACGCGCGCCGGGCGGGTGCGGCGGGTCGGCCGGTCGCGCCACGGGAACCGCATCCGCGCGAGGATCTGCTGCGCCTCGGCCTCCTCCTCGGCGGTCATCTGCTCGAAGTCCTTGTGCCGCAGCACCTCGCGCTCCGAGCTCGTGCCGGAGGTGTCGAGCTCGACCTCGGGCGGCGCGTCGGAGGCCGGCGGGCGCGAGCGGTGGCCCGGGCCGTGCCACGCGTCGGTCAGGCGCCGGTTCAGCTTCGGCTTCTGTCCGGGGCGCTCGAGACGCGACGGCGGCAACAACATCGCCAGCGCCTCGCCCGCGCCGAACGGGTCGCGCCAGAACGTGTCGAACCCGTGCAGGAACAGCTCGTCGTGCTCGCGCTTGCTCACGAACACCGCGTGCAGCGCGGCGAACACGTCGTCGCGGCGCCCGACGCCGACCGCGTCGAGCGCGGCGAGCGCGTCGAGCACCTGGGCCGAGCCGACCACCATCCCGGCGCGGCGGAGGAACCCGGCGAAGTGCACCACGTTCTCGGCGAGCTTCCCGCCGAGCCCCAGCCCCGCCGCGTCCAACTCCGCAGGACGGAGTCCGAGGACCGACATCTACCCGCCCTCGGCGTGGACCCGGTCGACCAGCGCGCTCACCTCGGCCCCGCGCAGCTTCGCGAGGTCGTCCTGGTACTTCAGCAGCACCCCGAGGCTCTGATCGACCGACGCCGGATCGAGCGCCACCCGGTCGAGCGCGAGCAGCGCGCGGGTCCAGTCGATCGACTCGGCCACCCCGGGCAACTTGAACAGGTCGGAGCGCTCGCGCAGGGCCTGCACGAACGCCACCACTTGCGCGGTGAGGCGGTCGGGGGCGTCGGGCACCCGGGTGCGCACGATCGCGAGCTCGCGCGCGGCGTCGGGGTAGTCGACCCAGTGGTACAGGCACCGCCGCTTCAACGCGTCGTGCACCTCGCGGGTCCGGTTCGATGTCACGATCACGATCGGCGGGCTCGCGGCGCGGATCGTGCCGAGCTCGGGGATCGTGACCTGGAACTCCGACAACAGCTCGAGCAGGTACGCCTCGAACGGCTCGTCGGCGCGGTCGAGCTCGTCGACCAGCAGCACCGGGGGCCCACGCCCGTCGTCGTGCAGCGCCCGCAGCAGCGGGCGGCGGATCAAGAACCGCTCGCCGTACAGGTCGCGCGCGAGCTGGTCCCGATCCGCGGTCCCTTCGGCCAGGCGGATCGCGAGCAGCTGCTGCGCGACGTTCCACTCGTACACCGCCGCCGCGGTGTCGAGCCCCTCGTAGCACTGCAGGCGCACGAGCTCGCGGTCGAGCGTGGTCGCGAGCACGTTGGCGATCTCGGTCTTGCCGACCCCGGCCTCACCCTCGAGGAACAGGGGGCGGCCGAGGCGGATCCCGAGGAACACCACGGTCGCGAGGGCGCGGTCGCACACGTACCCGCCCCGGGACAGCAGCGACACGACCTCGTCGACCGAGCCCGGGGCGGCGATCACGTCGCGGCCACCGCCCGCCCGCCGAGCACCGCCATCAGGTTCGCCCGGTACGCGGCGGAGAAGTCGGGGTCCTCGTTCAGGTCCGCCTCGGACACCGCCAGCCCGCGGACCGCGTCGGGGGCCCACCGCGCGGCGAGCGCCTGCTCGGCCGCGGTCCACCGGAACGCGTTGGTCTTCGCGCCGGTGACGCCGACCCGCACCCCCGAGGCGTGTTGGGCGACGAACACGCCGACGATCGCGTACTTCGACGCTGGGTGGGGGAACTTCTGGTACGCGGCCCGGGTCGGGATCGCGAACGACACCCGGGTGATCACCTCGTCGGTCGCGAGCGCGCTCGAGAACAGACCGGTGAAGAACCCGTCGGCCGGGATCTGCCGCCGGTCGGTGTGCACCACCGCGTCGAGCGCCAGCAGCGCCGCGGGGTAGTCGGCCGCCGGGTCGGCGTGTGCGAGGGAGCCGCCGATCGTGCCGCGGTTGCGGACCTGCGCGTCGCCGATCCCGCCCGCGAGCGCGGACAGGGCCTTGATCGACTGCTGCACCACGGCGCTCGCGTTCACCGCCGAGTGGGTCTCCCCCGCGCCGACCGACAGCCGGCCGCCGTCGACGCGGATGCCGGTCAGCTCGGCCATCCCGCGCAGGCTCACCAGGTCGGTCGGGCTCGCGAGCCCGAGCTTCAGGATCGGCAGGTACGACTGGCCGCCCGCGAGCAGCTTGCCGTGTGGGCTGCCCTTCAACAGCGCGACCGCGTCGGCGACCGAGCCAGGACGATGGAACGAGAATTCGTGCACGGGCGCCTCCTACCGGCCACCGGCGGCGCGGATCGCCTGCCAGATCTTGTGCGGGGTTGCGGGCATCGACATGTCGGTCACGCCGAGCGGGGTCAGCGCGTCGATCACCGCGTTGATCACCGCGGGAGGCACGCCGATCGAGCCCACCTCGCCCACGCCCTTCGCGCCGAGCGGGTTGTGGGTGCAGTCGGTCACGTGCAGCCCGGTCTTGAACATCGGCAGGTCGCTCGCGCGCGGCATCGTGTAGTTCATGAACGACCCGGTCACGAGCTGGCCGTTGTCGTCGTACTGGCAGCCCTCGAGCAGCGCCTGGCCGATGCCCTGCGCGAGCCCGCCGTGCAGCTGGCCCTCGACGATCATCGGGTTCACCACCCGCCCGATGTCGTCGGCCACCACGACCTGCACCAGCTGGACCACCCCGGTCTCGGGGTCGATCTCGACCTCGACCACGTGTGTGCCGCCGGGGAACGTGAAGTTCTTCGGGTCGTAGAACGCCGACTCCTCGAGTCCGGGCTCCACCGTCTCGATCGGGTAGTTGTGCGGCACGTACGCGGTGAGCGCGACCTGGCCGAACGACACGGCCTTGTCGGTGCCGCGCACCTTGAACTGGCCGCCCTCGAACACGATGTCGTCGGCGCTCGCCTCGAGCAGGTGCGCCGCGATCTTCTTGCCCTTGGCGACGATCTTGTCGGCGGCCTTCGCGATCGCCGAGCCGCCCACCGCGAGGGACCGCGAGCCGTAGGTGCCCATCCCGAACGACGAGTTCGCCGAGTCTCCGTGGTCGATCACCACGTTGGCGATGTCGATGCCGAACATGTCGGCGACGATCTGCGCGAACGTGGTCTCGTGGCCCTGGCCGTGGCTGTGGGTGCCGGTGAACACGGTCACCGAGCCGGTCGGGTGCACCCGCAGGGTGGCCGACTCGTACAGTCCCGCGCGGGCGCCGAGCGCGCCGACCAGCGCCGACGGGGCGATCCCACACGCCTCCACGTAGGTCGAGATGCCGATCCCGCGCAGCTTGCCCCTGGCGCTCGCCGCCGCTCGCCGCGCCTCGAACCCGGACCAGTCCGAGCCCTGCAGCGCCAGGTCGAGGCACGCGTCGTAGTTGCCGATGTCGTACACCAGCGCCACCGGGGTCTGGTACGGGAACGTCCGGATGAAGTTCTTCCGCCGGATCTCGACCCGGTCCATCCCGAGCTGGCGCGCGGCCTTGTCGACCAGGCGCTCGAGGATGTAGGTCGCCTCGGGGCGGCCGGCCCCCCGGTACGCGTCGACCGCGACCGTGTTGGTGAAGTACGCCTTGACCTCGACGTAGATCGCAGGCGTGGTGTACACGCCGGCCATCAGCGTGCCGTGCAGCCACGTGGGGACCGCCGGGGCGAAGGTCGACAGGTACGCGCCGAGGTTCGCCGCGGTCTTCGCGTGCAGCCCGAGGAACGTGCCGTCGGCCGCGAGCGCGAGCCGAGCCTTGGTGATGTGGTCGCGGCCGTGCGCGTCGGACATGAACGACTCGCTGCGCTCGGCGGTCCACTTCACCGGGCGGTGCAGCCGGCGCGACGCCCAGGTGACCAGCACCTCCTCGGCGTAGTGGAAGATCTTGCTGCCGAACCCGCCGCCCACGTCGGGCGCCACCACCCGCAGCTTGTGCTCGGGGATGCCGAGCACGAACGCGCCCAGCAGCAGCCGGGTCAGGTGTGGGTTCTGGCTGGTCGTGTACAGCGTGGTCAGGTCGGTCGCCGAGTCGTAGTGCCCGTTGGCCGCCCTGGGCTCCATCGCGTTCGGGATCAGCCGCTGGTTCACCAGATCGATCTCGACCACGTGGGCGGCGTTGGCGAACGCGGCGTCGGTCGCGGCCTTGTCGCCGAGCTCCCAGTCGAAGCACACGTTCGACGGGGCCTGGTCCCACACCTTCGCGGTCGCGGCGATCGCCTGCTCGAGGTTCGCCACCACCGGGCGCTCGGCGTAGTCGACCACGATCGTGGCGGCCGCGGCCTTCGCCTGCTCCTTGGTGTCGGCGATCACCATCGCGAGGATGTCGCCCACGTGGCGGGCGGTGCCCTGGACCATCGCGGGGTGGCCGGGCTCGACCATCTTCGACCCGTCGCGGCTGGTGATCTGCCACCCGCACGGGACCCCGCCGACCTTGTCGGCGAGCAGGTCGTCTCCGGTGTACACGGCGTGCACCCCGTCCATCGCGCGCGCCTCGGTCGCGTCGATCGAGCGCACGTCGGCGTGGGCGAGGGGAGAGCGCACGAACACCGCGCGCAGCTGGCCCGGCAGCACGATGTCGTCGGTGTACCGGCCCTTGCCGGTGATGAACCGGCCGTCTTCCTTGCGGGCGACCCGCTGTCCAACGTAGCTCACGGGCGACCTCCCCCGGCGGCCGCGCCGGCGCGAACCGCCTCGACGATGTTGTGGTACCCGGTGCACCGGCACAGGTTCCCCTCGAGCCACTCGCGCACTTCGTGTTCACTCGGGTTCGGGTTTCGCCGCGCGAGGTCACACGCCGACAGGATCATCCCCGGGGTGCAGTACCCGCACTGCAGGCCGTGGTGCTCCTTGAACGCGGCCTGCATCGGGTGCAGCTCGCTGCCGTTGGCCAGGCCCTCGATCGTGGTCACCTGCCCGCCGTCGGCCTCCGCCGCGAGCATCGTGCACGACTTCACCGACACGCCGTCGACGTGGACCACACACGCGCCGCACTGGCTCGTGTCGCACCCCACGTGGGTCCCGGTGAGCAGCAGCTGCTCGCGCAGGAGATCCACCAGCAGCGTGCGGGGATCGATGTCCCGCGCGACTCTCTTTCCGTTGACGGTGAGCGAGACCTTCATGCACCCTCCGGCCGAGGTCGCGAGCGTACCACCAAGAGGCGGGGTCACCGCCAGCGGCGCGCGTCGAATGTGGCCGTCCCGTCGTCCGGGCGTCGGTCAGGTGTGGGTCAGGCTCGCTTGCCCAGCTCGTCCCACCGGGCGTACAGCGCGTCGATCTGCGCCGGGAACGCGGCGAGCCGCGCCGACAGCGCGGGGACCTCGTCCGACCGGGTCTTGTAGGTGGACGGGTCGGCGAGCGTGGCCTCCAGCGCCGCCTGCTCGGCCTCGAGCGCTTCGATCCGCTCCGGCAGCGCCTCGAGCTCCTTCTGCTCCTTGAACGACAGGCGACCGGTCGCGCGCTTCGGCGCCGCCGCCGGCGCCGCGGTGACCGGGGCGGGCGCAGCGGGGGCGGCTCGGGAACGCGCCGACATCCACTGCATCCGCGACGCGTACGGGACGACCGAGCCGTCGCCGTGGAACGCGAGCACCCGGGTGCACACCCGGTCCACGAACGCGCGATCGTGCGACACCACCACCAGGCCGCCGTCGAACGCGAGCAGCGCGTCCTCCAGCGTGCGCAGGGTCATCAGGTCGAGGTCGTTGGTGGGCTCGTCCAGCAGCAGCAGGTTCGCGCCGTGCAGCATCAGCCGGGCGAGCAGCAGCCGCGCGCGCTCGCCGCCGGACAGCGCCGACACCGGCTGGCCGAACGACTCGCGGTAGAACGCGAACCGCTGGAGGAACCCGGCCACGTGCACCGACACGCCCCCGACGGTGAGGTGGTCGTTGCCGTCTCCGGCCGCCTCGAACACCGTGTGGCTCGGGTCGAGCCCGGTGCGCGCCTGGTCGAGCAGCCCGATCTTGGTGCGCGGCCCGCGCAGCACGGTGCCGGCGTCGGGCTGGACCTCACCGGTCAGCGTGCGCAGCAGGGTCGACTTGCCCGCGCCGTTCGGGCCGAGGATCCCGACCCGGTCGCCCGGCCGCAGCACCTCCTCGACCCCGGTGAACAAGACCCGGCCGCCGTACGACTTCCGCGCCCCGTGCAGCTCGGCGAGGGTGACCCCGCGCGGGACCCCGGTGGCGAACCCGAGCGAGATCGAGCTGTCGCGCACCTCGGGGACCTCGTCGCGCAGCACGTCGAGGCGCTGCAGGCGGGCCTTCTGCTTGGTGGTGCGCGCCTGGGGCTGGCGAGCCGCCCACTCGGCCTCGCGCGCGATCGTGGCCAACAGCCGCTCGCGGGCCTGCTCGAACCGCGCCTGGCGCTCGACCCGCGCCACCAGGTAGTCGCCGTACGAGCCGTCGTACGACACCGTCTCGCCGCGCTCCACCTCCACGATCCGGTCGGCGACCGCCTCGAGCAGGTACCGGTCGTGGGTCACCAGCAGCACCGCGCCGCGGAACCCCACCAGCCACGCCTGCAGCCACTCGACCGCGTCGGCGTCGAGGTGGTTCGTGGGCTCGTCGAGCAGCAGCACGTCGGGGTCCTGCAGCAGCGCCGCCGCGAGCGCGAGCCGGCGCTTCTCCCCGCCGGACAGGTTCTGCAGCCGGGCGGACCGCGGCGGGGTCTGCAGCCGGTCGAGCATCGCGTCGACCTTGTGGACGAGGTGCCACCCGCGGGTGTCGAGCGCCCCCTGCGCCACCGCCGCGGCGGCGAGATCCCCCTCGTGGGTCGCGCGGTCGAACGCGGCGTGCAGGTCGCCGTGCCACCGGAGCGCGTCGCGCACGGTGTCGTCGACCGTCTCGCCGAACAACACCGGGTCCTGGGCGAGGCGCGCGACCCGGCCGGTGCGCACGAACCGGCCGCGATCGGGGTCGAGCTCGCCGGCGAGGATCGCGAGCAAGGTGGACTTGCCCGAGCCGTTCGCGCCGACCAGCCCCACGTGCTCGCCGGCGTCGACCGACACCGTGGCGCCACGGAGCACCACCCGATCGGCGAACGCTTTGTCCACGTCTTCGGCGAGCAACACGGCCACCGGGCCCCCTCAGGGCCCGCGAGTAGCTGTTGCGGCGGGGGTCCGCAAGGGCCGCGCGCGTGGCACACTCCGCGCGGGAGGGTCGATGCGGTGGCTCCTGGGCAACTTTCTGCGAGGCTGCCTGGTGCTGTTCCCGATCGTGGGCACGGTGTACGCGGTGTGGTTCGTGCTGTCGACGGTCGACCACCTGGTCGCCGGGCTGATCGACACCCCGGCCCCGGGGCTCGGCCTGGTGGTGGCGGTCGTGGTGGTCACCAGCGTGGGGATCGTGGCGTCGAACGTGGTCGGGCGCGCGGTCGTGCGGTGGATCGACCGGCTGGTGAAGGCGGTGCCGCTGGTCGGGCTGCTGTACGGCGCGATCCGCGACGTGATCGGCGCGTTCGTGGGGGAGCGGCGGAGCTTCGACCGCCCGGCGATGGTCCGGCTCGGCGACGTGAAGGTGTTCGGGTTCGTGACCAACGAGCACCTCGAGGACCCGCGGCTCGCGGGGTGGGTCGCGGTGTACTGCCCGCAGTCGTACAACTTCGCCGGCAACCTGATCGTGGTCCCCGCCGACCGGGTCGAGCGGCTGGCGGTGGCCGGGCCCGAGTTCTTGGCGTTCGTGGTGTCGGGCGGCCTGCACGCGACCGACCGGTCGCACGTGCCGGAGCCGCGCGCGACCGGGTGAAACGGCGCGGACACGCCGGCTCGGAGGCGCGCACCGAAGGGGGCCGCGTCTACCTGACCGAGGTGCTCGATGCTGTTCGCCCTGACCACGCTCGCCCCGACGTTGTCCATCTCCGGAACCTGCCCCGACGTGACGTGGGAGGGGGGCGGGTTCCAGCCCGGGTCGCCGCTGGTGGTGCTGCACTCTCCGGGGGAGGGGACAGCGCCGCTCGAGTCCGGGCCGTGCGCCGGGCTCGAGACCGGTCTCGCCGACGTGGGGTGGTCGCGGTTCGCGCGCGCCCCTGCGTCGGGCGCGTTCTCACTGCCGGACCACCTGCTCCCGTCGACCTGTGACCACGTGTTCCAGGTGCTCGATCTGCGGACCTGCACCTTGTCGAACGTGGCCGCGCCGGCGCCTCAGGGCCGGTAGCTGCCGTCGAACAGCGGGACCGCTTGCTCGAACGCGGCCGCTCCGATGTCGGAGCCCAGGGTCCGGCCCAGCTGGTCGTCCGGCCAGATGTGGATCCCGCCCCAGATCCGCGACTGGCCGGCCTGGTCGGCCGCGTCGTAGAACGTGGCCCACTGCAGGCGGACCTCCTCGGACGGCCCGTCCTCGAACACGAGGTACGCGTTCGGCGAGGCCACGAACTCCCCGAGCCCGCCCGGGAAGTACGGGCTTCCGGTGAACTCGGCCAGCAGCTCCGCCGCCGACCGGCTGAACGTGCTGTGGCCCGAGATGAACCCCGGGAACGCCGGCGTCACGAACGTCCGGCGCTGGTACGGGATCCACTCGACCGCGCGCATCCACCCGTTGCCGGCCACGTCGTTCGCGCGGTCACCGGGCTCGCCGAGCCAGGTGTACACGGCGACCTCGCCCACGAACCACCGCAGCGGCCAGTGGCGCTCGCCGGGCGCCGCGCTGTCGGCGGTGATCACCTCGACCAGGCCAGGCTCGAGCGGCAGCCCGTCCGGGTCGTAGCTCGGCTGCGACGGGTCGGACGACTGGCCGTGCTCGGCCATCCACCGGATGTACTGGATCGGCCGCGCCGCGAGGTGCTGCCGCTTGATCCCCCACGCGGTGATCGCCGCGTCGTGCACCGCGCCGTTCAGCGCGAGGTACAGGCTCGCGTCCCACTCGAGCCGGTCGACGACCTCGGCGCCGCCGCCGATCCGCAGGTCGGGGTCGAGCGCGTCCGACACGTCGTTCGCGAGCACGTTCCAGTGGCCCGGAGGGGTCTCGGACTTCGGGCCGTCGGCCCAGAACTCAGCCAACACGCGGCCGAAGTCCGACCGCTTCACCGGGTTCGCCGCGTAGGGCTGGCCGGTGACCGGGTTCTCGGGGTGCCCGGTCCCGTCGTTCTCGCCGAGCGTGTTGTTGCCGTACGCGCCGGGCGACAGGTCGATCGGCGTGTCGTCGGCAACGTCGAGCCACGCGGTCTTCCGGATCACGTCGAGCGCCCAGTCCTTCATCTCCGGGTCGGACACCGAAGGGGGGGCGCCGGCGTCGAGCGGGCCGGGGATCGCGAACGGCTGCACCTCGGCCCACGTGGGGCAGATGTAGCCCTGCAGGCCCGAGTCGAGCACGATGCCGTTCTGGGTCTCGGCCAGCGCGATGTTCAGCGGGGTCCACTCGTCCACGTCGACCAGCGCGCCCACGCCGGGGCTGTCGACCGCGATCGGCGGGTTCTCCGGCACCCAGCCGGTGGTGTCGGCGTAGTTGCCGGCCTCGTTCGCGCCGTCGTCGAACGTGGCGTCGATCACCGTCTGGCCGATGCGGTTGCCGACCGCGATCGGGTCGTCACCGTCGGTGTGCGTGTCGGTCGGGTCGAGCCCGAGCACGTCCATGAACGCGTCGTAGCACGCGACCGACGTGGCCCCGCCGATCGCGACCGAGTACCGCTGGTGCAGGACCCGGTACGCCGCGTACGAGATCGCGATCTGCCGGTCGCCGTCGGGGTCGGTGGTCGGGGTGCGGTCCTCGTACAGCCAGCCGTCGGCGGTGTCGTCGTACGTGGCCCACGCGTCCCACATCGCCACGCTCACGTGGAACAGGTTCCGCGCGTGGACGCCGGGGCGGGGGATGTCGCGGCGGATGCTGTCGAGCAGCTGCTCGTTCCACCGCCGCGCGATCGAGCCGTCCGGCTCGCGGTCGATCGCCTCGGTCGGGCACACCGGGTCGGGCACGGTGGTGGGCAGGTCGGGCTCGTACGCCGGGGTGTCCACCTCGGTGCGCCAGATCGCCCCCTCGTTCAGCGCGCCGCTCAGCACCGCGCCGCCGACCGCCCACAGGGAGGTCCCGTCGTGCCACGCGCCGTGCAGCGACTCGGGCACCTCGGTCTGGCCGCTCGGGACGAACGTCCAGGCGTCTCCGTCGCTGCGGAAGATCGCCGCGTCTCCGCCGGTCACCCACATCTGGCCGCCGGGGGCGGAGGTGAGGCCCTGCAGCACCGGGGCGCCGTCGGGCGTCTGGTCGACGAACCCGCCGGCGGCGTCGCCGCTCAGCAACACGCCGGTGCTGTCCCCGCCCACCAGCACGACCCGGTCGGCGTTGCCGTTCACGGTGAACAGGCGGGCAGTGGTGCCGGTCTCGACCACCGACCACGCCGCGCCGTCGTAGTGCAGCGCCACCCCGTTGCCGCCGACCGCGTACACGTCGTCGGCGGCGCGCCCCCACACCTTGAGCAGGGCCGGCAGCTCGCCGTTGCCGTCGAGCGGCAGGTCGTCCGGCAGCGCCACGTC
>JBEBJC010001249.1:0-2331 GCA_040080105.1 Myxococcota bacterium | reverse complement strand
GGGTCCAGCGGAGGGGAGGGGAGCGCGTGCAGGTCGGACTCGTTCACGGGTCACCTCGTTCCAGGACGGTCGACAGGGCGGCGCGGGCGCGGGCGAGGCGTTGGCGGACGGCGTCGGGGCGTAGCCCCAACACCACGGCGGCCTCGGACGGGTCCATCCGCTCGATCCATACCAGCAGCGCGACCTCGCGGCTGCTGTCGGGCAGCTCCGCCAGCACCCGCTCGACCGCCCGCGCCGACTCGGACGCGGCGGCGTGCTCGTGTGGCGTCGGGGGACGCGGCGCGGCGCGGGTCGCGAGCTCGAGCAGGCGCTGACCGTCGAGCCACGCCCACCGGCGGTGCGAGCGGTACAGGTTCCGCGCGACGGTGAACAACCACCCGCGCAGGTTCGTGTCGGGCGTGAGCCGGGTCGCGTGGGAGGCGAGCCGGATCCACGTCTCTTGCAGCAGCTCGTCGGCGAGCTCGGTGCGGCCACACAGCCGCAGGAGGAACGCCCACAGCCGCTCGCGGTACGCGTCGAACACCGCGTCGAACGCGCGCGGGTCGTTCGCGCGCAGGCCCGCCACCCAGGTCGCCTCGTCGGTCGTCACGCGGGTACAACGCGCGACGACGCTCGGCGTGACCGAGGTCGGGTCACGGGCACGGCGTCGGCCGCTCGAGCTCGGTGTCGCCGGGGTGGCAGTCGAGCGTCCACCCGTCGAGGCGGACCCGGTACTGGTCGGCTCCCGCGAGGTCGGACGCGGCCACGGTGAACACCCCGCCCGGGAGCAGCTCGCCCGGGGCGACGGCGGGCAGCACGGTGGACGCGAGCTCGACCTCGGCGCCGCTGGTGACCGCGAGCAGGTGGACCTCGGCCCCGGCCGGCAGCGCCGCCCCGCCGGCGTTGTCGACCTGCCACGGCAGCTCGAACGTGTCGTCGGCGCCGCACCCGGTCCAGCACGGCTCGCCGATCGACAGGTGCGGGTCGGGCTGGCCCGGGTCGTCGACGGTCGGGCGGGCGCGGAAGGTGTTGTGGACTTGCCACGACGGCGTCTCGTTCGACGGGACCGAGCCGTCGGCGAGCAGGTTCGTGACCGCGAAGTCGTGGGTGCCCCAGGTCGGGCCCGACTTCGACCACCCCGCGCCCGCGTGCCCGAACACCGTCACCCCGCGGTACTCGCCGAAGTTCGATGCGATCGCGATCTCGGCCGAGCCGTCGTTGTCCACGTCGGCGGTCACCGGGTACTCCCACACGGTCGCCGAGTCGTGTGAGCCGTTCTGGTACCACACCGTGCCGGTGCGGCCGTCGTAGATCCGGAGGTCGGTCTCGTCGGCGTACAGCACCTCGTACGCGCCGTCGCCGTCCACGTCGTAGCCCGAGCACCCGGCGAGGCCGGAGTTGTCCTGGATCGGCATCGACCACACGAGCTGGCCGGTGGTCTCGTACACCGCGAGGATCGAGCCGGCCGGCACCGCGATCTCGACCTCCCCGTCGCCGTCGAAGTCGGCGACCGACGGGGGCCCCGCGTTGAACCCTGCCGTGAGCGTCGAGCCGAGCAGCGTCCCGTCGGAGTCGAACGCCGACAACGTGGACCCGGAGACGCTCAGCACCTCGCCCTCCGGGTCGCCGTCGATGTCGGCGATCGCGGCGAAGTTCCCGCCGTACCCGTACCCGCCGCCCATCGACCACTTGGTGGTGCCGTCCGGTCGGGCGACGATCTCTCCGAGCACGATCTCGCGCGTACCGTCGAGGTCGAGATCGGCGACCGCCGGGGTGCGCCAGCTGGTGGCGACGCCGGTGATCGTCGCGAGCCACTGCCCGGTCGGCCCGTCGAGGATCGCGGTGTCGAAGATCACCTCGGCCACCCCGTTGTTGTCGAGGTCGGCCACCGTGGGCTGCGGGTAGAAGCTCAGCACCAGCGGGTCGGCGATCCACAACACCGCGCCGGTGCCGTCGACCGCGACCACCTGGCCGCCGGCAGTGAGCGCGATCACCTCGGGCCACCCGTCGCCGGTCACGTCGGCGATCGTGACGCCGGCCTGGCCGTTCGCGCCTGGCACGGTGAACCGCTCGGTGCCGTCGCTGTCGAGCACCACCAGCCGCGACGCGCCGCCCCAGGTGGTGAACGCGACCTCCGGGTCGTCGTTCGCGGTGATCTGCCCGTCGCCGTCGTCGTCGGTGAGGTTGCCGATCGCCGGCATCACGATCACCCCGCTCTCGGTGGCGTCGACCGTCCACTGCCACTCGATCGTGAGGTTCCACGGATCGACCACGACCTCGCCCGCGAGCGCGTCACACGCCGGGTCGACCGGGACCGTGCCGGGCTCGGCCGGCTCGAGGTCACACTCGACC
>JBEBJC010000208.1:0-10968 GCA_040080105.1 Myxococcota bacterium | reverse complement strand
GTGGGGCAGGCGGGTGGTGCGGAACATCGGCTGCTCCGGCCGGTTCTCGAGCGACCGGGCGATCCGGGAGTACGCCGAGCGGGTGTGGGGTTTGCAGCGGGTGCCGGTGGATCTACTGCCGATGTGAGTTCGCCACCGGAACCCCGGCGGCCGGGATCCACCGTCGGCCTCGATGGGCGACAGAGCGCCCGAATCGAGGACCACCGCGAGGACGACCCGGGTTCGCACTACGCTGGGCGGGCGAGGAGAGGGGATGCGGCTCGAGTGGATGACCCTGTGGTTCGCGATGGTGTCGTCGGCCGCCCCACCCTCGGGTGAGGTCCTGCGGAACTACGTGCCCACCGAGCTCGGCCGGATCGATCGCTCCGGCGACGCGGTGATCCAGCCCGACGGCGCGGCGGTGTCCGCGACCTACCTCGACCTGTCGAGCCGCCGGACGATCGCGGTGTCGATCGCCACCGTGTCCGATCCGGTGGTGGAGAAGGCGAAGTACAAGGTGTGGGGCGACGGCCAGAGCCCGCTGCGCACCGCGAGCGGCGAGTTCGGGGGGTTCGTGGTCGCGGGCGTCCCTGGCGGATACTTCTGGACCGAGACCTCGGGCATCGTGGCGAGTGAGGCGGTGGTGCTGATCGGGGACGCGCTGCTGGTGAAGGTCGCGGTGACCCCGGCGAAGGACGCGGAAGAGCCGACGCGTCTGCTCAAGGAGCTCGATCTCGCGGGGCTGCGCAAGCTGCTCCCCTGACGGAGGGACCGTGGAAACCGCACGCGACATCATGGAGCCCGCGCTGGTGGTCGATCCGTCGACCGACCTCGCCACGTTCGCCCGCCAGCTGGTGGGCGCCGACGCGGAGGGGGCGTGCGTGGTGGACTCGGACGGGCGGCTGGTCGGGATCGTCACCGGGATGGACCTGGTGTTCCGCGAGCAGCGGGTCGCGATCGCCCCGGAGGCGTCGCTGATCGACCTCGTGTTGTCGTTCGGCAGCGGCGCCGCGCGCACGCTCGAGAAGCTCGCGGCGGAGCGGGTCGGCGACCTGATGACCACGGAGGTGGTGTGGGTCGAGCCCGGCACCCCGCTCGACCAGGTCGCCGCCGAGATGGTGCAGCGGCGGGTCTCCACCGTCCCGGTGGTGCACGAAGGTGTTCCGGTGGGGGTGATCACCCGTCGGCTGATGATCGCGACCGCGCTGCGCCGCCTGTTGGCCTGACCCGACGCTCCGGACGTCACGCCGCGACCGGACCCCTCGTCTTGTCGTCGGAGGTGTCCGATGGTGGTGGTCGTCGGTGGTGGGTACGCGGGGCGGATCGCGGCGGCGCGCGTCCGGCGCGGTGGGCTCCCGGTGACGCTGATCGACCCGCGACGGGCCACGGTCGAGCGGACGCGGCTCCACGAGGCCGCGGCGCGCGGCACCCCGGTCGAGTGGTCGCTCGAGCGGTTCGCCGACCGGATCGGGGCCCGGTGGATCCCAGGGGCGGCGGCGCGGGTCGAGCCGGGGGAGGTGGTGCTCGCGGGCGGCGCGCGGGTGCGGTACGACCAGCTGATCCTCGCGACCGGCTCCGAGACCGACGACCGCGGGGTGCCCGGGGTGGTCGAGCACGCCGCGGTGTTGGACACCCCGGCGCAGGCGGAGCTCCTCCGCCGGTCGCTCCGACCCGGCGTCCGAGTGGTGGTGGTCGGGGCAGGCCTCACCGGGATCGAGCTCGCGACCGAGCTCGCCGAGGCCGGCGCGGCGGTGACCGCGATCGGCCGCCGGGCCGGGTGGTCGGCTCGGGCCGAGGGAATCGTGGCGGCGGCGTTCGAGCGCCTGCAGATCGCGGAGCTCGACGCCACCGTCACCTCGGTCGAGGCGGCCGGGGTCCACACCGATCGCGGGTTCGTGGCCGCCGACCGGGTGGTGTGGGCGGGCGGGCTGCGCCCGGCGCGCTGGCTGCGCGAGGCTGGGCTCCCGCTGGCCCCCGACGGTCGGATCCGGGTCGACGAGGCGCTGCAGGTCGAGGGGTGCAGCGGGGTGATCGCGGCGGGGGACTGCGCCGGCGCCGGCCTGCGGATGGCCTGCGCCACCGCGCTGCCGATGGGGTGTCACGCCGCGGACGCCGCGCTCCGGCTCGCGCGCGGCGAGGCGCCCGCGCCGTTCCGGTTCGGGTACGCCATGCGGTGCGTGTCGCTCGGGCGGCGCGCCGGTCTGGTCCAGGGGGTGGACGCAGTCGACCGCCCCACCTGGGCGCTCGGCGGGCGCCCCGCAGCGGTGGTCAAGGAGGGGATCTTGCGGGTGGCCGCTCGGATCGCGGACTGGGAGGCCACCTCGCGGGTGTCGTTGTACGCTTGGCCAGCGGGGGCGGTCGGGTGAACGCCGTAGAGTTCGAACCACACCGGAAGCGGATCCTGGGGCTCGCCTACCGGATGACCGGCTCGGTCGCCACCGCCGAGGACGTGGTGCAGGAGACCTGGTTGCGGTGGACCCGCGCCGAGCGGGTGGAGCAGCCACACGGGTGGCTCACTACGGTGGCCACTCGGCTGTGCCTCGACGAGCAGCGCTCGGCCCGGGCTCGGCGCGAGACCCACGCGGGCCCGTGGCTGCCCGAGCCGTGGATCGAGGCGGAGCCCCCCGAGCCCGGCTGGCCCGGCGAGTCGCTGTCGATGGCGTTCCTGGTGATGCTCGAGGAGCTGTCCCCGCGCGAGCGGGCGGCGTTCCTGCTGCGCGAGGTGTTCGAGGAGCCGTACGAGCGCGTCGCCGCCGCGCTCGACACCACCGAGTCGACCGCGCGCCAGTGGGTTCGGCGGGCGCACGCCGCGCTCGACGCGGACCGCCCCCGGTTCGACGCCGACCCGATCGCGCAGGCGGCCCTGCTGGCGGCGTTCGGCGTCGCGGTCCGAGGCGGCGACCTCGCTGCGCTCGAGCGGCTGCTCGCCCACGACGTGGTGGCGACGAGCGACGGCGGCGGGCGGGTGAGCGCGGCGCGGCGGCCGATCCACGGCGCGTCGTCGGTGGCGCGGTTCCTGCTCGGGGTGGCGCGCAAGGCCCCGGCCGAGCTCGTGGTGAGCCCCGCTTGGGTGAACGGCCAGATCGGGCTGGTGGCGCGCGCGGCGGGTCCCGCGGGTCAGGTGGTGCTGGTCGCCTCGATCTCGATCCGCGACGGCCGGATCGTGCGGTACGACGCGGTGCTCGACCCGCTCAAGCTGCGGTGACTCCGCAGGACGGAGTCCGAGGACCGACAGTCAGGCGGGCCACGCCGACATCGGTCCCACGTCGAGCACCTCGGTGTACCCCGCGGCCTTCAGCATGTTCGCGGCGGCCGCGCTGCGCGCGCCGGAGCGGCAGTACACGATCACCGGCTTGTCCTTGGGGCCGACCTCGCCGAGCCGCTGCGCGAGGACCTGGACCGCGATGTTCTTCGCGCCCTTCACGTGCCCGCCCGCGTACTCCTCGGGGGTGCGGACGTCCAGCACCACCGCCCCTCGCCCGAGCGCCGCGGTGACCTCCGGCCCCAGGTCCTTGCCTCCCCCGAAAAGTGCTCCGAACCAGCCCATGCTCCCTCCGTCGGGTCGATCCCGACCCCTACCGGTACGAGCCGGTACCCCGATCGGGTGTGACAGCGATATCTTGGGTTCGATGAACCGACCGGACGCCATCGCCGCGCTGGTGCGCGCAGGGGACCTCGACGCGCTCGACGCGCTCACCCGCACGGCAGGCAGCCGGCTGATCGCGGTCGGCCGGCGGTACTGCCGCTCGGACGAGGAGGCACACGACGCAGTGCAGGACGCGCTGGTCAGCGCCGCCACCCACCTGCAGGACTACCGCGGCGACGGCAGCGTCGAGGGGTGGGTGGTGCGGATGGTGGCCCGCGCGTGTGGCCGGATGCGGCGCGGTCGAAAGAACGATCCGGGCCTACACGCGGTCGACGTCGAGCTCCCGTCCGACGGGGACCCCGAGCTCGACGCGGAGCGGGCGCGGATGGCCGAGGCGCTCGGTGAGGTGCTGCTCGAGCTCGATCCGGTCGATCGGGCCGTGCTCCTGCTGGCCGAGGCCGAGGGGTGGACCGGGCCGGACATCGCCACCCACCTCGGCTCGACCCCAGCGGCGGTTCGTCAGCGCCTGAGCCGGGTCCGGCGAAAGGTGCGCGAGCGCCTCGATCCGCTGGTCGATCACCTGTAGTGCCCCTGCTGGGCGCGCTCGACTTCACGGAACCGCTCGAACGTTGGCCGACCCGGCCGGGTCGGTGCGTTCGACGGGTACGGGTGTACGGTTGACTCGCTCTCCTCCACGCTGCTCGCGCTCGCGGCTGTTCGCGGCCCTGTTCGCGGCCCTGTTCGGCCTCCTGTTGTCCGCGTCGAGCCCAGCGGCGTGGGCACAAGGCGTCGCAGGCTTCCTGAGCCCGGGCCCGCTCGCGGCGCCACACGCCGAGCTCGACTCGATCACCCAGTGCACCAAGTGCCACCAGGCCGGCAAGGGGGTCGTCGCCGCGCGGTGCCTCGACTGCCACGACGAGATCCGGGCCCAGGTCACCACCGGCCGGGGCACCCACGCCGATCGCGGCGACACCTGCCTGCCGTGCCACCTCGACCACCGCGGCCGCGACTACCAGATGGTGAAGTTCGTCGAGGAGGCGTTCGACCACGGCACCACCGGGTTCGAGCTCCGCGGGGGCCACGCCGCGCTCGACTGCGCGGAGTGCCACACCTCGGGCGAGTGGGGTGGCCTGGAGCCGGCGTGTGTCGCGTGCCACTCGGACCCACACGGCGGCGAGCAGAGCACCCGGGCGCTCACCGCCGGGTGCGAGAGCTGCCACACCGACCAGAGCTGGGAGGCGCTCCCGCTCCGGTCCACCGTGTTCGACCACGATCTCCCCGCGCACGCCGCGTTCGCGCTCGACGGGGAACACGGCGAGGTCGGGTGTGAGAAGTGCCACGACCAGTGGCTGTTCGTGCCCACACCCCACGAGGCGTGCACCAGCTGCCATCAGGATCCTCACCGGGCGCCGCTGTCGAACGACTGCGCCAGCTGCCACCAGGTGCGCGCCGATTGGCGGGTGCCGACCTTCGACCACGCCCGCACCGGGTTCGAGCTCGAGGGCGTCCACGTCGACGTCGCATGTAAGGCGTGCCACCCGCGCGGTGTGACCAAGCCGGTGAAGCACGCGACCTGCGGCGACTGTCACGCCGATCCCCACCGAGGGCAGTTCGCCCCGCGGACGTGTGACGCGTGCCACTCGGTGACCCGCCCCGGGTTCGCGTTGGCGGACTTCGACCACTCGGCGGTCGGTTGGCCGCTCGAGGGCGCACACGCCGAGGCCACCTGCGCGAGCTGCCACGGGGAGGGGCCGGAGGCGAGCTACGTCGCGGTGTCGCGCGCGTGCGCCACCTGCCACGACGACGCACACGCCGGGCGGTTCGCGCCCGACGGCTGCGACGCTTGCCACACCCCCACGGGCTGGGGGGTCGAGCGGTTCGACCACGCCCGCACCGACTACCCGCTGACCGGCGCCCACACCTCGGTCGACTGCGCCGAGTGTCACGCGCCGCACCAGTGGGCGGGCGTCCCCCACGCGCAGTGCACCGATTGCCACGTCGAGCGTCCGCACGACGAGACGGTGACCGCGGACCAGTGCGGCGACTGTCACACCACCGCCGCGTTCGCGCCGATCACCGGGTTCGACCACGCGTCGACCTCCTTCGCGCTGTCGGCCCGCCACCTCGAGGCGGCGTGCGCCGACTGCCACGGCCCCGCCCGGTTCGTCGGGCTCGAGCCCGCGTGTGACGGGTGCCACCTCCCCGATCGGCCCACGCCGCACTTCGAAGGGCCGTGTGAGCGGTGCCACCTCGACGCCGCCTGGACCCCCGCGAGCCTCGGCCCGGACGGACACGCCGCCACCGGGTTCCCGCTGCTCGGCTCACACGGGCGGGCGCCGTGTGCGGGTTGCCACCGCCCCGGTCTCCCGACGAGCGCCGTCGGGACCTGGTGCGTGGACTGCCATGCCACCGACGACGTTCACCGGAACCTGCTCGGCGACACGTGTGGGGACTGTCACACCGAGACCGCGTGGGTCGCGACCCGGTGGCGACACCAGCGGACCGGGTGGCCGCTGCACGGTGCCCACCGGCTCGCCGCCTGCGACGACTGTCACGCGGCCGGGTACGTCGGGACACCCACCGACTGCGCGCAGTGCCACCTCGGCGAGGCGCCGTCGGGGATCGCCGCCCACCAGATCCCGTCGTTCCGGGACTGTGGCGGCTGCCACAAACCCTACACCTGGGCCACGCCCGGGTTCCCACACTGACCGAGGAGGGCACGATGTCGCGTCGATGGATCGGCGGGTGGGTGTTCTCCGCGGGGTGCGTGGTCGGGTGGGATCCACAGCCCGCGGACCCGACGTTTCCGTTGGTGGGTGAACACGCGCCGCTGGCGTGCGCCGCCTGCCACCCCGACGCCACCCCCCCCGCTGCGATCTCGCCTGCGTGCGCCAGCTGTCACGAGTCGGCGCGGCCCGCCGACCACTACTCGGGCGACTGCGGGATCTGTCACACGCCGTTCGGCTGGGACCAGGTCGTGGTCGATCACGGGTTCTTCCCGCTGACGAACGCGCACGCCCTCGGGTGTGACCAGTGCCACGCGCCGGGCACGTACGAGGGGCTGGATCCCGCGTGCGCGAGCTGCCACGAGCCGGACCGGCCCGGCGGTCACTTCGGCGTGCAGGACTGCGGCAGCTGCCACCACCCTACCGAGTGGGGCGACGCCGAGTTCGACCACGACTCGTTGTTCCGTCTGCCACACGAGGGCGTGGCGGACTGTGAGTCGTGCCACCTCGTCCCGGACGACTACTCGAGCTTCTCCTGCGTGGATTGCCACGAGCACTCGAAGTCGTCGACCGACAACGAGCACGACGAGGTCGGCAACTACGTGTACGACTCCGACGCGTGTCTCGACTGCCACCCGAACGGGGGCGACTGACCTTGTGGCACGGCGCGCCATCGGTGTGGGTGTGGCTCGCGGGGTCGAGCGGGGCGTGGGCTGCCCCGGACGACCAAGCCGTCACGTCGCTGGGCACCCAGCTCGTGTACACCCAGGGCCTGGGCCGGTTCGACGTCGACCCGCTGGTCGGGGAGCGGCTGCGGTGGACGGTCGGGCCGGACGCGCGCCTGTTGGCCGACGCCCGGTTCACGTTGGACCCCGTGGCGGCGGACGTGTGGGAGCAGCAGCGGGTCCGGACGCTCGGGGTCGAGCTCGGCGCGGGCGCGTGGACCGTCGCGGTCGGGCGACACCCGGTCGCGTACGGGGGCCCGCGGATCGTCGACGGGCTGCAGGTCCTGCACCGGCCTGCGGGCAGCGCGCTGACGATCGGAGCGTGGGGCGGGCTGGCCCCGGATCTGTTCACCACCCGGCCGATGCTCAGGCCCGGCGGCGGACCGGTGATCGCGTGGGATCTACCCACGGTGCAGGCTTCGCTGGTGGGCGAGGTCGTAGGGGTGCCGACCGGGCTCGATCGGGTCGCGCTGTTGACCCTTGTGCGGGTGGCGCCGGGCGCGGCGGTGGACCTGTCGGGTCGGCTGGACGCGCAGCTCGCCCCGGGAGGCGGCGGCCTCGCCCTCGCCGACGGCGCGCTGTTCGGGCGGTGGCGGCCCGCCCCCACCGTGCGCCTCGACGCCCTGTTCGACGCGTACAGCTCGGCCCGGTACCTCGACAGCGCGAGCCTCGATCCCGATCTGCGGAGGTACGCGGCGCGGGTCCAGGCGCTCGCGCTCGCGGACGGGATCACCGCGGAGCTACCCGACGCCAGCCTGTACGAGCTGGTGGGCGCGGGGGCCGCGTGGCAAGGCCGCTCCGACCTCGCCCCGCGGGTCGCGCTGACCGGGCGGTACCGCCACCACGCGACGGTCGCGAGCCGGTACGCCACGGTCGCGCCTCAGGTCGGGCTGTTCGGGCTCGCGGGCGGCCGGCTCGACGCCACGCTCGACGGCTCGGTGATCTGGCACGGCGACGCCGGTGTGCGCGAGGAGCTCGGGCTCGGCTGGGTCGTCGACCCGACGGGCGACGGTCGGGTCACGTTCGACGCGTCCGGGCGGTGGATCACCGATCCGGGGTTCGAAGGCGAACCCGGGTGGTACGCCGATCTGTTCGTGAGCTGCCTCGGTGCCGGGCCGCTGGTGCTGGTGGCAGGCGCGAGCGTGACCCACGAGCCGTCGGTCGTCCCCGACGTGGGCGCGGCGGGGTTCGTGTGGCTTCAGCACCGCGTCGAACGTCACGAGCCGGCTGGGGCCACCCGCTTGCCGTAGTGGGTCTGCATCTCGACGCCGATCCCCGCGAGGAACGCGGTCGGCAACACGCCGCCAGCGAGGACGAACACGAAGTCGTTCGGCACCAGGGTCTCCGCGCCGCCCTCGTCCAGCCACACCCGGTCCACCCCGATCCGGGTGACGGTCGAGCCGAGCTTCACGGTGAGCGCGCCCGCGGCCTCCGCCCGTTGCAGCCGCTCCAGGTTGTCGGCCTTCGGACGGTTGAACGCGGTCCCCCGGTACGACAGGGTGACCCGGTTCCCCGGCTGCTCGGCCAGGCTCGCGGCGGCCTCGAGCGCGGAGTCCCCGCCGCCGACGACCAGCAGGTGTTGGAGCTCGTACAGCTCGGGGTCGACCAACCGGTACGCGACCTTCTCGAGCTCCTCTCCGGGCACGCCGAGCTTCCGCGGTGTCCCCCGACGGCCGATCGCCAGCACCACCCGCGCGGTGTGCAGCTCGCGCTTCGAGGTGCGGACGACGAACGCGCCGTCGGAGCCGGTCATCCCCTCGACCCGCTCCTGGGTGTCGACCCGCAGGCCGGTCTTGGCGACGACCTGCTCGAACAGCTCGATCAGCGCCTCTTTTCGTGGGGTGTGTACCCGCGCCTTCCCGTAGCCCGGGAGGTCCATCGGCCGGGTCATCACCAACTTCTGCCGCGGGAAGTGCCGCAGCGCGCCGCCGAACTCGTCCTGCTCGAGCACGGCGTACGCCAGCCCGCGGCGGTGCGCCTCGAGCCCGGCGCCGAGGCCGGCGGGCCCCGCGCCGACGATCACCAGGTCCAACCCGCCGGCTCCGGCCGACTTGGCGAGGCCGCGGGACGCGTTGGCCACCGCCTGGACCCCTTGCTCCACCGCGTTCGCGATCAACCCCATCCCGCCGAGCTCACCAGCGATGAACACCCCCGGGACGTTGGTCTGGAAGTTCGGCTTCACCGCCGGGAGCTCGACCCCGCGCCGCTCGCTCCCGAACACCAGCGCGATCGCGTCCACCGGGCACGCGGTCGCGCAGGCGCCGTGCCCGACACACTTCGCGCCGTCGACCACCCGCGCCTGGCCCGCCACGATCTGCAGCACGTCCTCCGGGCAGGCCTTCACGCACGCCCCCGACCCCATGCACAGGCCGGGGTCGATCACCGGCCGGATCGTGGCGGGTTCGTGGCGACCTGCGGCCACCGCCGCCTCGAGGCGTTGGCGGGCTCGCCGCTCGCGCAGGTGCAGCTTCAGCCAGGTCGGGAACACCAGGAACACGCCGATCGCGGCGAGCACGGCGGCGTAGTACACGGCGTCGGTCACTTCGCACCCCAGTGCAGCAACGTCTCGAGCGCGCCACCGAACACGATCGCCTCGAGCACGTGCCACGCGGCGATCAGGTACATCGCCTTCGCGAGCGGCTCGTGGAACAGGTGCCAATACCGGAACAGCCGCTGGGTCACCTGCCACGTCTCGATCCCGCGCTTCAGCTTGAGCTGGGCCACGAGCGTGTCGGCGGCGGTGCGGCGAACCGCGGGATCGAGGTCGAGCCCGGCGAGCAGGTGCCGGATCCTGCGGGCGCGGCGCCGGACCTCGAGGTCGAGCGCGGCCAGGTCCAACACCCCCTGCGCCTCGTGATCGAGGTCTCGCGCGAGGGTGACGGCCTCACCGATGCGGTCTGCGTCCACGCCCCCGGTGAGCTCGACCAGCTCGACCCGGAGGTCGCTGATCCGCTCCGCCGCTGCGCGCATCCCGATCTCCACCCCGGCGGCGCTGCGGGGGAAGTACCCGTACACGTACCGGCCGAACGTGCCCGAGGCGCTGACCAGCACCATGCACCAGAACCCGATCGCGACCAGGCCGGACGGCAGGTACAGCCCGCCGTGCAACACGATCGCGACCGGGCCGGCGAGCCCACACAAGATGTGGAACCGCAGCCACCACCCGGGAGAGCCGATCCACCCGGTCGGCGGGAGCCACTTCCGCACGGTGTACAGCTGCATCGCGAGCATCAGGCTGGTGCCGGTGACGCCGAGCGCCACCCCGATGTAGCCCCCCGGGCGGAGCGCCTGGTGCAGAGGGTGGTCGGGGCGCTCGTCGAAGCCGGCGAGGTAGTACCCGGACCCGAGTCCGACCGCGAGCACCCCCATCAACCCGGTGGCCAGCGCGGCGGCCAGCGAGGCGAGCAACGCCCAGCCGAGCCAGGTCCCGAACGCGGCGGAGGTGAACCGAGGGGTGACGGGGGCAGGTCGGTGGATCATGCGCGATCCGAATGCCCGTGCGCCGTCGATCGTGCCACGGCCGCGCCGCGGTGGACACGGCGGTGAGACTGCCCGCCGGCCTGTGACGACGCACAATCTTCTCGGGGGCGGTACGCCTACGAGTGTTTCTCGGAGCCGCCATCCAGGGGGAGAGCCCCCGGGGGGTACCAGTGGAGCCAGCGGAGGCGCCGATCCAGGAGCTGGCCGGGACCGAGGTCCCGTGGGTCCAGTCGCCGTGGGAGCTGCAGCTCGGCGCGGCCGGGGCCGCGGGCGAGCTCGGGCCGACCGGCGCGCTGTCGGCCGAGCTCGGGCTGGCGCCGCGGACCCAGGTGGGGGTCGAGGTCGGTTCGGACGGGGCGGAGGGCGAGCTCGGCGCGCTCGCGCTCGATCTGTCCGGCTTCGATCTGGCCGCGTTCGGCGGCGTCGGGTCCGGGTGGTCGGGGGAGGTCGAGCTCGGCGTCGGCGCCGCGGC
>JBEBJC010000207.1:0-10986 GCA_040080105.1 Myxococcota bacterium | reverse complement strand
ACGTCCCGTAGACCTTCCCGACGCCCACCGACGCGCACGCCCCGTTGCCGGCGAGATCGAGCCCCGCGAGCATCTCGAACGTCCCGTCGTCGGCCATCGCGCCGCCGAGCCGATCTCCGAGGGTGCCGCGCTCCGGATCGAGGTTCACGAAGTTCAGCAGCCCTTGGCTCACCCCCCACGGCTGCTCGACCGCCACGGTGCGCCAGTAGGTCTCGCCCGGGCACTGTACGCCATCGTCCGCACACACCTGGCTCGCGTGGAACACCTGACCGTCCCAGGTGATCTCGGCGTCCTCCCCGGCGGCCACGTCCGCCACCAGCTCGTCGTCGAGGTACACGCGGAGGTTGTCCACGTACGACGCCTCGTAGTTCCCCGTCACGTCGTTCGGGCCGGACAGCGGCACGCAGCCCGACAACGCCACGAGGGTGAGCACTTCCGCAGGACGGAGCCCGACAGCCGACATGGTTTCCTCCACCCGATCCGACCCGCGAGCGGAGGCGAGCAGAAAGAACGTCCGTCAGGAAGAACGTCCGTCAGGGGGAGTCGATCTCGGCGAGCGCGCGCACCAGCGGACTCGCGTGCTCGGCAGGGATCCCGCCCGCGTGCAGCGCGCTCGCCGCGAGCAGCGGCAGCAGCAACATCCCGCGCGCCGAGGCCCATTCGGCCTCGTCGAACGAGCCGAACCGACCGAGCGAACACTTCGACCACAGGTGCGCGTGGCGCTGCGCCGCGTCGAGCTTCGTCGCCATCGAGAGCGCCTGGGACGCGACCCCCGCCGTCTCGGTGCCACACGCGGTCCACCAGCCGCGCGGGTCGATCATCGCGGTCTGCAGCTCGACCAACCACCGACCGTCCGCGGCGAGGCCGGGGACCTGGGCGAGTTGCCCGTCCAACACCGCGTCGTCGCTGCACAGCGGCGCCCACCCGGCGGCGACGATGGCGAGGCGGTCGGGCCCTGCTGCCGCCGCGACCCGTCGCGCCAACCCCTGCACCGCCGCGTCGTCACAGGCGGCGTGCGCCGCGCCGAGCCACCACATCGCGCCCCCTCCGTCGACGGTATCCCGATGGGCAGGACCACCGCGGATCGGTCGGTTAGCCTCCCGCAGCTCGGAGGGCTCGCGTGCAGATCCGCCTCGTCTCACAACACACCTACCTGTCGGAGTCGGTCGCGGGTGTCCTACGCGGGCACGGCCACGAGGTGGAGGTCCGCCCGGACACCGCGTTCGAGAGCGAGCTGCGGTACCGCTCGACCACCGCGCTCGCCGAGGTCACGGCGCTGGTGGAGCAGCTCAAGCCGCTGCTGCCGTCGGTCCACTCGGACGACGCGCTCGCGTCGGCCGACGTGGAGATCCGCCTCGGCGAGGCGAAGCCGCTCACGAACTGGGAGGTGAAGCTGCTCGTGGACAGCGAGCCCCTCGCCGACCGCCTGCGCACCCGGCTCGGCGCGCTCGGGTTCCGCGACGACGGCACCTCGATCGACGAGCAGGAGAAGAGCTTCGTGAAGTACGGCGGCGCGACCGGGTTCGCGCGCCAGGTGGTGCGGTGGATCCTCGCGCAGGAGGGCGTGCGCGCCACCGAGAGCAAGGACTGGGGCGACGACGACGACGACATCTGGATCTACGCGAAGGACCCGACCCACGAGGGGAAGAGCACCAAGGAGCGCTACCCGGTCGAGATCCACGGCGACGACTACGAGCGGATGTTCCTGCTCAAGGAGCGGCTCGAGGCGCGCGGGTTCGTCGCGGTGCAGGTCCGCTCGCTCGACATCGACGGCCGGATGCGGTTCGTGCTCGACAGCGGCCCGTACCAGCGCGACGCGATGGCCGCGAGCGAGCTGTCCGAGGTCGTGGGTGCGTTCCTCGGGGAGATGGCGGTCGACGGCGATCGGTTCCCCCTCGCCACCCAGTCGGAGGAGCGCGGGCACGCCAAGATCGAGCTCCCGCTGGGCGCGATGGCGGGCGGCACCCTGCGCCCGTACGCCGGGCCGTACCCGGAGCGGTGGGACGTGATCGTCCGCACCGACGACCCGGTCGGGGCGCGGCCGCTGATCGAGGTGCTGGAGGACAACGGGTACAAGGGGGTGCGGGTCGAGGCGCTGCCGCCGACCGCGCTCGGGTTCACCCTGCGGTGGGGCGCGGCGAAGGAGCAGCCCGACGTGGTCGACCTGTTCCGCGGCCTGGTGGAGGGGGCGATGCGCGAGCGCACCCTCAAGGACGGCTACACCCTGGCGGTGGCCGACACGCTCGAGGCCGACGACGCGAGGATCATCGCCGAGCTCCCTCTCGGCTCCGCCGTCCGGGTGCCGTTCGTGGAGCGGGTCAAGGAGGCAGCGCGCGGGTTCGAGCTGTCGCTGAAGACCCCCGCCCCGGACGAGATCCGGGGGTTGTCCGACACGCTGCGGGCGCTGCCGTGGAAGTCGTGGGAGCTCGAGACCGAGTCGGACGTGGACCCGGAGATCCAGTACGGCGGAGCCCCGGTGCAGCTGGTGGAGTACGTCCGCGACACCATCGAGCGCGCCACCGGGATCGTGTTGCCGCTGTCGAAGGACTGGGGAGACGGCGACGACGACATCTGGGTCCACGTGCCCCGGCCCACCTCGCGGCTGTCGGCGGCCGACGACGCGCCGCTCGACCTGACCGAGTGGCTGGGCGTGGGCGGCTCCGGCGAGGCCGAGCGCCCGCTGGTCGACGTGGGGCCCGATCGGGTCCGGATCGGCCCGCTGTCGCTCCCGCGACGGAAAGGCGCCGGCGACCGGCAGCTCGTGCCGCGCCCGGAGCTGTTCACCCACTACTGCCTCGACGCGCGCACCGCCGAGACGCTGCTGCACCTGGCCGAGAGCGCGGTGTTGCGCGAGCCGTGCTTGCTCGAAGGCGAGACCAGCGTGTCGAAGACCAGCACCGTGCTGTACCTCGGCATGTTGCTCGATCAGCCCGTGGTGCGGCTGAACCTGAACGGCCAGACCGACACCGGCGAGCTCGTGGGGCGGTACGTGCCCCAGGACGTGGCGAGCGCGCTCCCGGTGGACCCGGCCGAGCTGTTCGCCGCGAGTGAGCTGCTCGAGTCCGAGAGCCGGATGATCCTCACCCGCGCGGCGACCGAGGGCCGCACGCTCAACCGGGTCGAGATCCAGCAGATCATGGCGAACGAGCGGATGACCGTCCACCCGTGGCGGTGGCAGGACGGGCTGGTGGTCACCGCGATGAAGCGCGGCTGGTGGATCGTGCTCGACGAGCTGAACCTCGCCGAGCCGCAGATCCTCGAGCGGTTGAACCCGGTGCTGGAGCCCCACGCCTCGATCGTGCTCACCGAGCACGACAACTCGGTGGTCGGGCCGGGCGGCACCCCGGTGCACCCGGACTTCCGCGTGTTCGCGACGATGAACCCGGCGGAGTACGCCGGTCGCTCCGCGTTGTCACCTGCGTACCGGGACCGGTGGCGGGCCTACCGCTACGTGAGCGCGCCCGGCGAGGCCGAGTACCACGCCATGTTGCGGTACCTGGTGTACGGCGAGCAGCCCGACGTGCCCCTCGCCGGCGAGGCCTGGCTCGGGACCCCGTCCGAGGCCCCGATGGCGGCCCTGTCGGACGTGGAGGGCATCGACGACTTCTTGCGCGCGCTCGCGCGGTTCCACGCGGCACTCGAGGAGGCGGTCGGCCGGAAGGCCGGCGCCCGCAGCGGGCAGCTCGGGGCGCGGCGGCGCGACCGGTACGTGTTCACCCGCCGCGGCCTGCTCGCGGTGATGGAGTACCTCGCGTCGACGCTCGGTGACGGCTCGAGCGTGCGCACCATGCGGCGGGCGCTCGCGCGGTACTACCTCGGGCGGGTCCAGCCGGGCGCCGACCAGCGCATCGTCGCGCGGCTGCTCGACGCCGCCGGGATCGGTCCGGCGACCTGGGCCCCCGACAAGCTCGACGCGCTCGGCCCGGTCGACGTGGACGCGGTGACCCGCGGGTCGGACGCGGCGGACGACGACGACGACGACGACGACTGGGGGATCGAAGGTCCGGGGCCCCTCAGCGGCGACGAGCCCGAAGACGAGCTCGACGACGACTGGGACACCGAGGACCTGTCGGCCCTCACCGAAGAAGAGGACGACGTCGACGCCGACGCGGACGAGGTGACCGGCGAGGAGTAGGTCAGGGGCGGTCGGGGAGCGCCGCGAGCTTCGGGATCGCGTCGAGCGCGAGCGCCGCGTACTGCGGGTCGCGCTCGACCCCGACCGCGCGGTACCCGACGGCCGCCGCTGCGGCCACCGTCGACCCGGAGCCGGCGAACGGGTCGAGCACCACCCCCCGCCCGAGCGGGAGCACCGCGCGGACCACCTGGCGCAGGAACCGCTGTGGCTTGAGCGACGGGTGGGGCGCGAGCGCGCGCTCGGCCGGGCGGGTCGGCGCGCACGGGATCAGGTCGCGGAACGGCTGGTCGGCCGACGGCCGGCGCAGCCCCCCGGTCCCCCAGGTGCGCAGGGTCTGCGCGACCGTCCCGTCGAGGGGCGCGCGGAACAGGCCCCACGGCTCCCACCCCGACCGGGGCATCACCGTCACGTCCGGGAACTCGAGGTGTGCGTTCTTCGGCCGGTCGCCCCCGCGCAGCGTCTGCACCGCGCGGATCACCGCCCCGCGGCGCTCGAGGCCCGACTCTGCGATCGCCTCGAACACCCACGACGCGAGCAGCGGCTGCGACGCGACCAGCACGTGTGCGCCCGGCACCAGCACCCGGAACAGCGCGGCCCCCAGCGCGCGGAACTGCTCGCGCAGCCGGTCCTCGTCCGCCGGGCGGAGCACGGTGAACCGCGGCACCGGGCTGCGGCGCACCCCGTCCAGGGTGGGGGGGATCCGCCACACCCCGCCGCGGCCCGACCGGAGCTTGTCGAGATCGGCGGCCTCGTACTCGATGCCCCCGTACGGCGGGTCGGTCACCACCGCGTGGATCGATCGCTCGGGCAGCTCCGCGAGCCAGTTGTACACGTCGGCGTGCACCAGGGCACACCCGGGCAGCACCTCACGCCCCGTCGGGCCCAGCCACGGCTCCATCCCTGTCTCCCGGACGTCGAGAGCCCGCCGACGATCGGTCGGCGGGCTCTACGGGTTCTCAGCCGATGGCAGGTCGACTACCCTGCCGAAGGCAGGTCGTTCAGTACCGCATCTTCACGCCGAGGCGCACCGAGCGGGGCGCCTGGCGGTTCAGCGTCGAGCCGAAGCCCGCCTCGTCGTTCGTCCAGTAGGTGATCGACTGGGCGAAGCCGGGGATGTTGAAGATGTCGAGGGTCGCCTCGATCTCGCGGTCTTCCTTGCCGAGGCCGATCGTGTGCGCGATGCGGCCGTCGACGTAGTGAACCGCGGGCATGAACCGGCTGCCGCGGCCCTGACCGAACGCGTCGTAGCCGTAGAACGGCACGAGCGTCTTCTTCTCCCACGCGTGGCCCGAGTCGAACTCGTACACGAGGCCGAACGTGGTGCCGAACGGGGCGGTGTAGCTGCCGTTGAGCTTGATCATGTGGAACGAGTGGTACGGCAGGTACCCGTACCAGCCGGCCTCGGTGTAGTACTCCGGCTCGGCGGGGCTGTAGTGGCCGAGGCCCTTGAGCCCTTCGAGGAGCCAGCCGAGGCCGTTCTCGTAGAAGATCTCGCGGGTCTCGCGGTCGCCGATGTCGTCGAGGTACACGCCGACGTTGTTCCCGTCCGACCCGGAGTTCGCGCCCGAAGCGAGCTCGAACTGACCCGGGAGGTGACCGAACGACTCCTGCAGCGTGTACGCGCCGAACAGCTGCCAAACGTCGTTGAACTGCTTGTTGACGGTGAGCTCGAGGCCCCGGTACCGACGCTCCTTGATCGGAGTGTTCATGATGTACCAGTCATCGAGGTTCACATCGACGTCTTCCGGCAGGTCGAGCGTCTGCGACATGATCCCGCGGATGCCGATCGCCAGGTCCTTCGCGACCTCGCGCTCGATGCCGATGTTGAACTTGTCCATCCGGGCCGGCCGGAGGGTCGAAGCGTAGATCAGCGGCGAGCCGACCGGGTCCTGGGTGTTGCTCCACACCCAGTTGCCGTTGCCGTCGTTGACGTACCGGACGAACCCGCTCGCGGACTGGGTGTTGGCCCAACCCCACAGGTTGTTGCCCGACAGGTCGTAGAACTGGCCGTAGAAGCCGGAGACCTTGGTCTTGCCGTCGGCCCACGGATCGAGCGCGAACCCGAGCCGCGGCGCGGGCATCACGACCATCCCGAGCTCACCGGGCTCCGACCGCTCTTCGGGCGGCAGTCCGGCCTCGGCCGGATCCTGGGTGGTGACCCGGTCCCCTTCGTCGTTGCGGCCGTCCTCGATGTCGACGCGCACGCCGAGGTTCAAGGTCAGCTGCTTCGCGAGGGTCCAGTCGTCCTGGATGAACCCGGAGTAGGTGCGGATCGTGTTGCCGAGCGGCCCCACGTTCGTCCAGTGCTCCTTGACCGCGCAGTCCGAGTAGTCCTCGGCCTGGCACGGCAGCGCCACGTCCTCCGCGATCCCGTCGCCGTCGAGGTCGAGCGACAAGGTCGAGCCGGTGTACCGGGTGCCCACGTCGACCTGTTCGCCGGTGGGGTTCCCGTCGCCGTCGATCCACTCGATCTTGGTGGCGCCGGTGTTCTGGATGTCCCGGAGCTCCGCCAGGAACCAGTAGTCCGCGCCCGCCTTGAACCGGTGGTCACCGACCAGGTTCTCCACGAACCGCGTGTACATCACCGACCCGCCGAACCGGTTCCGGTCGTTGAGGTCGGTGTCGAACGCGTTGCCGCTGAGCACGCCGGACAGGTTGGTGCGGGCGGGGATCGCGGCGTCCTGGGGGGCGCGCACGTCGATGTTCTGGTTCAGGTACCCGAGGCGGACCTCGAGGGTGTTCTTGTCGTCGGGGGTCAACGTCGCCGACAGGCGGTGCGACTGGTTGAAGTCGACCCGGTTCGACACCGCCTCGGGGGCGATGGTCGGGCCGGCGTCGAAGCCCGGCAACAGCTGGTACTCACCCGCGAAGATGTACCGCAGGGTCCAGTTCTGGGTGGGGAACCAGGTGAACTTGGCGAGCGGGCTCACCGAGTACGACTGGATCGCCTCGGCGTCGTCCTGCAGGCCCTCGGGGCGGGTCCAGGTGTAGCCCGCGTCGAGCGAGCCGAAGTACCACAACTTCTCCTGGATCAACGGGCCGCCGGCGGTCAGCGCGATGTTCGGCGCGCGGAACATCGCCTTGGCGGTGTCGACTTCCTTGCCCTCGTCCGGGTCGTAGATCAGCGTGGTCTTGTCGAACCAGGCGTGCTGGCTGTAGAACAACGCGGCGCTGCCGTGGTGCTCGTCGCCGCCGTCCTTGGTCACGACGTTGACCACCATCCCGGTGAACTGGCCGTACTCGGCCGGCGCACCGTCGGTGTAGACCTGGATTTCCTGGATCGAGTCGAAGTTGACGTTCGAACCGAACGTCTTCGTCGCCGGATCGCGGGTCGAGATCCCGTCGACCAGGAAGTTGTTGCCGTACTGCCCTTCACCGCGGACGGACGGGTTGCCGCCGCCGGCGCCGCCGTTCTGGGTGTCGATCCGGCCCGACACGCCCGGGATCGTGTTGACCACGTCCTGGTACGACCGGCCGACCGGCAGGTTCTGGATCGAGTCTTCGCCGAGCGAGGTCGAGAACGAGCTCGCGGTGGTGTCGATCACCGGCTTGATGCCGACGACCTCGACCTCTTCGCTGACCCCACCCATCTTCGCGGGGATCCGCGCGTTGGTGGTGGTGGCGAGGGACACGCGGATCTCGGCCCGCGCGATGACCGCGCCCTTGAAGGTCACGGTGGCGAGGTACATCCCTGGCGACAACCCGTCGAACCGGAACGAGCCGTCTTCGGGGGTGGTGGTCTTGCGCTCACCGGCCACGTCGGCGCCGGAGAGGGAGACTTCGGCGCCGGGGACCGGCACGCCGGTCTCGTCCTCGATGACGCCCTGGATGTTGCCGGTCTCGAGCGCGTACGCGCTGTCGACGTTCGTGATGAGGTAGGCGAGCGGGAACAACGGGCTCACTTGGCACCTCCCACGGTGATGGTGAGCGGCTCACAGGTGATGCCCGTGTCCGCCGTGTGCGGGTACACGCCACCCGTCCAAGTGGTTCCGTCCGGGAGCGCCAGCCACACGTCGTACGTGCCGGTGGGCAGCTGCGGGACGACCACGTGCGTCTGCGCCGACGAGCAGTCGCTCACCAGCGTGGCGGTGGCCACCTCGGTCAGTCCGTACGCGCCACACGAGTCGACCGTGGTGCCGGTGATCGGGGGCGTGGTGCCGCCGCCGGTGTCGGACGTGTCGGTCGTGCCCGGGGTGGTGCCGGTGTCGGTCGTGCCCGGCGTGGTGACCGACGTGTCGGTCGTGCCCGGCGTGGTGACCGACGTGTCGGTCGTGCCCGGCGTGGTGACCGACGTGTCGGTCGTGCCGGTCGTACCGCCGGTGGTGGTGCCGGTGGTGACGCCCGCGAGGCGAGCCACGCCGTCGTCGTGCTGCATGAACCGCACGGTCACCTGATCGGTGAGGTTGCAGCCCACGAAGTTGATCGAGTCACCGGACGCGACCGCGCCGTACCCGTCGCCCGGGAGGGTGTACCCGTCGACGTTGATCGGCGCCGGGCAGCTCCGGTAGTACCAGCCCTCGGGGATGGTGAGGGACTCGCCATCGACCGTGAGCACCACGTCGAACCAGCCGGCCTGACCGGTGGGGGACGGCGGCACGCGGCCGGAGTACAAGAACCCAACGTCCTGGGCCTGCTCCGGCAGGTCCGGGTTCTCTTCTGCGGGGGCCAGGCTCAAGAATTCGGCGTCGCCGATCTTGGCGGTCCCTTCGGTGCCCAGGTGATGTCCCTGGATCACAACGTCGACGCAGCCGTCGACATAACCGTAGTCGGGGGTGACGGAAACGAGCGTCGGCTTGTTCAGACAAGCCGCGAACCCCGCTATGCATCCCCACAGGATGATTCGTTGCATCGGTGCCCCAGATGACGAGCGTGAACGCCCGGTGACGGTAATTGACCGACCGGCCGGCGATCTTATTCCCATTCTCGGCGTCCGCAAGTCCGAGTCGTAAACATGACGATTCAGCCCGCGATTACAGCCGCTGTTCCGGGCGGGTCACGGGCGCGTGACGCGGCGCGCGAGGCCCCCGCTGCGCAGGCCGCTCCCCGCGATCACGGGCCGTTGCCACTCGCCGTGGTCGAGCCACCCACCTCGATCCCCGCGATCCACCCGTCCACGGCGACCTGGGACAGCTCAGGGTTGTCGGTCACCGCCAGGTCCCCGTCGATCGCGGCGAGGTTCGGCAGACCCACGTCGCCCAGCGCGAGGTTCCCCGCGATCCGGACCGACCCGCTCACCGCGGTCAGGCCCTCCAGGCCGAGGGACGACAGCCCGACCTCGGACAGCTCGAGGTCGCCCCCGAGGCTCGTCACCCCCGCCAGGGCGGAGGTCGAGTTCAGCCGCTGCAGCCGGGTCAGCACCAAGCTCCCGTCCACCCGCTGCACCCCGTCGAGGAACGGCACGCGGGGCAGGTTGTCCGACCGCGAGATCACCACGTCGCCGAGCACCTCGTCGACCGATCCGGCAGACCATGCGGCCAGGTCGGGAGCGTCACTCACCACGATCCCGCCCACCTGGCGCAGCCGGTCGAACCCGCCGACGTCGGCCAGGCCCACGTCGGACAGGTGGACCTCGCCCTTCACCACCTCGAGATCGGGGAACGCCGCCAAGGTCGCGAGCCGCGGCGCGTCGCGCACCACCAGGTCGCCGTCGATCCGCTCCAGCGCGAAGAACGCGACGACCGACACGAGGCCGTCTCCGGCGAGCTCCACGTCGCCGCCCACGTCGCCCACGAACGAGAAGTCCTCGATGGCGGCGAGCGACGGGCTGTCGACGATCCGCAGGTCGCGCCCGACCGACTCCAGGTCGCTCGTGTGGAACAGCCGCACCAGGTCCGGCAGCCCCACCACCGCGAAGTCCAGCCCGACCGACTCCAGCCGCGGCAGCTCGATCTGCTCGATCCCCGCGACCTCGCGCACCAACAGGTTCGCCCCGACCGCGCCGAGCCGCGGGGGGCCGAACGCCGCCGGCAGCGAGCCGCCGAACACCACGAGGTTCGCATCGACCGACTCGAGCGCGTCGAGATCGAGCCGCGCGAGCTCGGCCTGCTCCACCACGAGCTCGCCCGCCGTGATCAGCGCCGGCAGCGCCACCTCGGCGGCGCCCGCGTTCACCGTGACCGTGCCCGCCCGCTCGAGGTTCGGCAGCGTGACCGAGGCGGAGATCCGCAACTCCCCCGCGACCTCACACACGCAGTCGAGCGCCGACCCCGGGTCGGCCGCCACCACGAGGTCACCCGTCACCACGGTCGCGCCGGCGGCGCACGGCTCTCCGGCCGCGGTGGCCGCGCCGGTGTACTCGATCCGCTCGGCGCACGGGTCGGCCGGGGTCGGCGGGCCGGCCGACCCGCAGCTGACCCACCGCTCGAGCCCCGCCGCCTCGGCCTCGGTGAGCCCCCCCGCCGGCGGCATCGCTCCGTCGGGCCCGGTCCTCGCCACGATCCGATCGGCCCACCGAGCGGCCGACTCGTAGGTGTCGAAGTCCACGTCGTCCGGCGCCCCGCGCCGGTCCTCGCCCACCACGGTGGCGGCGTGGCACGGGGTGCACCAGGTGGTGAGCACGGGTTCGGTGAACACCTCCCACCCGACCTCGGCGCACGGGGTCTCGACCGGCGCGACCTCCCCCCCGCCGTCACACCCCGCCCAGCCGGCCAGCCACCAGGTCATGTGACGAACGGCGCGGTGAACGGGGTCACGCCGGGGTACCAAGGGCCCGGGTCCACGTCGAGCGCGGCGAGCACCCCGGCCGCGACGTTGTCGTACTTGTTCAGCACCCCACCATCGTCGGCCTCGCCGGTCGCGAGATCGACCGGCAGGCTCTGCAGGCTGTCGTCGCTCGCCCCTCCCACCCGGCC
>JBEBJC010001248.1:0-2341 GCA_040080105.1 Myxococcota bacterium | reverse complement strand
GATGAGCGCGCGCTGCAAGAGCAGTCGACTTCGGCTCATCGTCGCACGAGCGGCCCCGAGCAACGGCCCGAAGTCGCGGCGCGCGGTCACCAGTGCGGGCACGAGGGCGGCGATGATCCCCGTCCCGAGCGCGACGATCGCGGTGAGCTCCCCCACCGCCGACCGGCCGAGCCCGCGCGCCGCGACCTCCAGCGCGAAGGCCGGCCGCAGCGGCGCCGGATCGAGCGCGCGGGCCCGCGCGTACACCCCGGTCCCGACCGGCGTGAGCGGCTCCCACCCGATCGCGGGCGACCGGTCCACGCTGCCCCCGACCTCGACCCGGTCGAAGAGGCCGGCCCCGAACCCGACCGGCAGCCCGCGCGCCTCGAACCCGTCGAAGTCGCGCACCAGCTCGAGCGACGCGCTGGCGCGCAGCTTCCCCGGCGGCGCGGTGTCGGCGGTGGGGACGGTCCACAGGCCGGACGAGCCGTCGAGCGCCGTCCCGGCCCGGGCGATGGTCACGAGCCCGATCACGGGTACCCCAGCGGGTCGTGATCGACCCCGTGGCACGACAGCCGGCAGGTCCGGGCCTCCGGGTCGTACTCGAGCCGACCGGACGCCGACGGGGCGACCGACCCGTTGCGCGCGTCCTTGTTGAACCGGACGAGCCCCGGCGCGTCGGGGGACCCGTGCGAGTCGTGGCACGTGTAGCACGAGATCCGCGCGCTCACGACGTGCTGGCGGTGACCGGCGAACGTGTCGTCCGACAACACCCGCTCCCGCTCGTGGCAGCCGTAGCACGCGGCGTACGTCTCGCTCGTGTCGTCGGCGCCGTCGCGCACGGTGTACGCGCCGCGCAGGAGGTACGGATTTCGCGAGCCGTGCGGCCCCCGGCGCGGGTCGCCGCCGTCGGGCCCGTGGCAGTCCGAGCAGGTGATCGCGTCGGGCACCCCGGGGCGCAGGCTGGGCGAGCGCCCGCGCGCCGGACCCGCGACCGGGTGGAAGCTCTCGTTCGCCGGGTCGAACTCCCGCACCTTGTCGGTCGCCCCGTACGGCAGATCCGCGCTGGGGCCGTGGCAGTCGAAGCACAGCTCCTGCTCGGGCCGCCCGT
This sequence comes from Myxococcota bacterium, assembly GCA_040080105.1. GTDB lineage: Bacteria > Myxococcota_A > UBA796 > UBA796 > JACKER01. Next base: position 1,251 of record JBEBJC010001248.1, on the reverse strand, counting down.
CGAGCGCCGCCGCGCCGGCGCGGGTCGGCAGCCACTCCGGGCGATCGACCCCGCGGTACGCGTGCACCGGGTGGCAGTCGGCGCACTCGACGTGCCGGGCGGTGCGCGCGGTCGACAGCCGATCGCGCTCGTCCGGCCGGTGCGCCCCCTCCGACGCCCCCACCGGGTGGGTGTAGGGTCGGGTGAACAGGTCGTCGACCCTCACCGGTTCGGCGCGGCCCGCGAGGCGACCGTCCTCGACCGCCTCGCGGCGCTGCGCGGCCCCCCCGTGGCAGTCGAAGCAGTTGTCCTCCTCGACCTCGGGCAGCAGCGCCTGGCCCGGCGCGCCGTGCCCGACGTGGCAGCTGCCACACTCGGCGAGCATCAACGTCGGGTCTTCGTGCCCGCGGTCGGCGACGGGCGCCTCGTGGCAGCTGGTGCACACCTCGGAGAACGTGTCGCCCTTCCAGAACGGCGGGACCGGCGCGCCGGTGGCGGCGGGGTCCTGGTGTGGGTCGTGGCAGCTCGTGCACTGGACCGACCCGGTCGCGTCGAGCAGCGCGACCCCCAGATCCGCCGGCGACTCGTGCAGCCAGGTGCGCGACGCCGGCGAGCGCCGCCGGGCCGCCTCACGGTACGCGATCGACACCGGGTGCGAGCCGGACAGGTCGGTGCCGAGGTTCGCGGGGGTGCCGGCCCGCAGCCGCCCGCCGCCGTCGGTACGCTCGACCGGCTCGATCCGGAACGAGCCGTCGCGGGCGCGCACCGCCCCCACCGCGATCGTCCCGTCGTGGCACGACAGGCACAGCCGGGAGGCGCCGTTCACCGCCCCGGCGTCGGCCCCGAGCAGCGGCGACGCGTACGGGCGGTACCCGACCCCCGGCGAGGTCTGGTGGTTCCACAGCGGGGTGACCGCGTCCGGCACGTGGGTCGCGTGGCAGAACACACAGACCTCGGTCTGCTCGACCGACCGCACCGGCCCCGGCCCGGTCACCGACAGGTTGTGCCGGGTCACCTCGATCCCCGGCCCAGGGTCCGCCCCGGCCACCACCAGCCACAGCAGGGTCATCGCGCCTCCGTGAGCTCGAACACCACGACCCGCCCGCCGAGAGAGTCGGCGACGAACACCGTGCGTCCGTCGATGCAGATCCCGGAGGGCAGCGCGAGCTGGCCGGGCCCGCCGTACCGGCCCACCAGCGCCCCGTCGGGCGCGTACACCTGAACGTGCTGCATCCCGGCGTCGACCACGTGCAGCTGGCCCCACTCGTCCAC
>JBEBJC010000206.1:0-11034 GCA_040080105.1 Myxococcota bacterium | reverse complement strand
GAGGTCCAGGTGGCGAACGCCGGCCATCGCCTGCCGCTCGTGATCCGCGGCGGGGACCTCCACCCGGTGGTCGCGCGGGGCAGCCCGCTCGGCTCGGCCCGCTGCTGCCGCGGCGCAGCCAGCTCCGGGTGGTCCCCGCGGCCGAGACCGTCGGCATGGGGGACGCTGCGGTGGCAGCGGTGCGCAAGCACGACGACTCGTCGCTGCGGGTGGCGATGCGGCTGGTGCGCGACCAGCAGGCGAGCTCGGTGGTCTCGTGTGGGAACACCGGCGCGGTGCTGGTCGCGGCGATCGTCGACCTCGGCGTGCTGGAGGGGGTCGACCGGCCGGCGATCGCCACCGTGCTGCCGCGGTCCGACGGCGGGCGGCTCGTGCTGCTCGACGCCGGGGCGAACGTGGACTGCCGGCCGGAGCAGCTGGCAGCGTTCGCAGAGCTGGGGGCGGCCTACGCAGAGGTGCTCGGCATCTCCTCGCCCCGGATCGGGCTGCTGTCGAACGGCGAGGAGGACGGCAAGGGAAACGCGCAGGTCCGCGCCACGCTGCCGCTGCTGCGCGAGCGGCGCCTCCGGGTCGTGGGGAACGTGGAGCCGGTCGCGGCGATGGCCGGGGCGTGCGACGTGTTGGTCACCGACGGCTTCGTGGGCAACGTCCTGCTCAAGGCGGCCGAGGGCGCCGTCGCTACGGTGGTCCACCTGTTGCGGACCGAGATCCGCCGCACGCCGGCGGGGTGGGTCGGCGCGTTGTTGTTGCGCGGCGCGTTCCGGCGGTTCCGCGACCGGGTCGCGTGGGACGCTCACGGCGGCGCGATGTTGCTCGGCACCCGCGCGCCGGTGATCGTCGGGCACGGTCGGGCCAACGCGAGCTCGGTCCGCCAGGCGGTGAAGCTCGCCCACCTCGCGGCGTCCCAAGGGCTGGTGGGCGCCATGGCCCAGCGGATGGGCACGGATCGGTGACCGCGGGTTGTCAGTCCCCTGGCGCCCGGATAGTCGGCGTGGCCATCAACCGGGTGGGAGTGCGGATGTCGAACGAGGTTCTGGTCCAGAAGGTGAAGGACATCATCGCCGAGACGCTCGGGGTGAAGAAGAGCGAGGTCGTGCCCACGGCGTCGTTCATCGACGATCTGAACGCCGACTCGCTCGACATCGTCGAGCTGGTGATGACGATCGAGAAGGAGTTCGACATCGAGATTCCGGACGACGAGGCCGAGAAGATCCGGACCGTACAGGACGCGGTGGACTACATCGTCGCCCACGTCTCCTGATCGGGGAGCGAGGCGCCGCGTGGCCCCGATGTCCCTACCACCGCCGCCGGCTGCGCCACGGGTAGGCCTCGCCGGCCCGAGGCGGGTCGTCGTCACGGGCCTCGGCTGCATTGGCCCCGTCGGCAACGACGTCCCGTCCACCTGGGACGCGATGGTGAACGCCCGCAGCGGGATCGGCCCGCTCACGCGGTTCGACGTGAACGGGCTCGCGTGTCGAATCGCCGGCGAGGTCCGCGGGTTCGACGTCGCGGCGCGCCTCGGGCCGCGCGCGAAGAAGCGGCTCGGCCTGTTCATGCAGTACGCGATCGTCGCGGCCGACCAAGCGATGGCCGACGCGGGGTTCGACCTGTCCGGCCTCGTCGACGGGGCCGAGATCGACCCGGAGAGCCCGCCCCCCGGGTGGCCCGAGTGCGACCAGCTCGGGGTGTACGTCGGCACCGGGATCGGGGGGTTCCCCGAGATCGTCGATCAGGCGCAGGAGATGTTCACCAGCGGCGTGCGGTCGATCAGCCCGCTGTTCATCCCGCGGTCGCTGAACAACCTCGCCGCCGGTCACCTCGCGATCCGGTACCAGGCGCGCGGGCCGTCGCTGTGTGTGGCCACCGCGTGTGCGGTCGGGAACCACTCGATCGGCGAGGCGTGGAAGGCGATCCGCGACGGTGACGCCGACGTGGTGGTCGCAGGCGGCGCCGAGGCCGGGCTCACGCCGCTCGGGTTCGGTGGGTTCATGAACATGAAGGCGCTCTCCCGCCGCAACGACGAGCCGGGCCGCGCGAGCCGCCCGTTCGACCGCGGGCGCGACGGCTTCGTGATGAGCGAGGGGGCGGGCGTCGTGGTGCTCGAGTCGCTCGACCACGCGCGGGCCCGGGGGGCGCGGGTGTACTGCGAGCTCCGGGGCTACGCGTCCACCACCGACGCGCACCACGTCACCGCGCCGTCGCCCGGCGGGGCCGGCGCCGCGCGGTGCATCAAGCGGGCGCTCGACGTGGCGGGGCTGAACCCCGAGCACATCGACTACGTCAACGCCCACGGCACTTCGACGCCGATGAACGATCCGGCCGAGATCGCGGCGATCCGAGCGGCGTTCGGTTCGGCGGCCGATCGGTTGATGGTCAGCTCGACCAAGGGAGTGACCGGGCACCTCCTCGGGGCCGCGGGCGGGATCGAGGCGGTCGCCACCTGTATGGCGCTGCACACGGGCGTGGTGCCGCCCACCGCGAACCTCGAGGACCCCGACCCCGCGTGCGACCTCGACTGCGTGCCGCTCGAGGCGCGCCAGGTGCCGTTGCGGGCCGCGATCTCGAACGGCTTCGGGTTCGGCGGCACCAACGCCGTGCTGGTGTTCGGAACTCTGTAGGGAGGGCGGGATGCGCATCGTCGTCGGATCGGACCACGCCGGGCTCGAGCTGAAGGCCGCGGTGACCGAGCACCTGCGCGCCCGTGGCCACGAGGTCGAGGATCTGGGCACCCACGAGCGGGCGTCGTGTGACTACCCCGACTACGCGCAGAAGGTGGCGCGCGCGGTGGTCGAAGGGGAGGCCGAGCGCGGGGTGCTGGTGTGCGGCACCGGCCAGGGGATGGCGATCGCCGCGAACAAGGTCGCCGGGTGCCGGGCGGCCTGTGTCGGCGACACGTTCAGCGCCCGGATGGTGGCCGCCCACAACGACGCCCGCGTGTTGTGCCTCGGGCAGCGGGTCACGGGCGGCGGCCTCGCGCTCGACATCGTCGACGCTTGGCTCGGCACCGCGTTCGAGGGCGGTCGGCACGCCGCCCGGGTGCACAAGATCGGGTGACGACGGGGGCCGCGCGGCTGGATACGTACGGCGACCTCCCGGCGGCCGACCCCCGCCGGCCCGCGGAGTCCCGATGTCGTCGAGCCACACCCCGTCCGTTGCCCGCCAGGCGCTCGCGAGCGCCGACCCGGAGGTCCACGCCGCGATCGCCGCCGAGTTCGTCCGCCAGCGGGACGACCTCGAGCTGATCGCGTCCGAGAACTACGTGTCGGTCCCGGTGCTGGAGGCGCTCGGGACCGTGCTCACGAACAAGTACGCGGAGGGGCTGCCGGGCAAGCGGTACTACGGCGGGTGCGAGCAGGTCGACGTGGTCGAGGAGCTGGCGCGGTCGCGCGCGAAGCAGCTGTTCGGCGCGATCGGGGCGAACGTCCAGCCCCACTCGGGCGCACAAGCCAACGCGGCGGCGTACCTCGCGGCGATCAAGCCCGGCGACACGATCCTCGGGCTCGACCTGACCCACGGCGGCCACCTGACCCACGGCTCGCCGGTCAACGCGTCGGGGCTGCTGTACCGGGCCGTCCACTACACGCTCGACGAGCGCACCGGGCGCATCGACATGGACCGGGTGCGGGCGCTCGCGAAGGAGCACCGCCCGAAGATGATCGTCACCGGCGCGTCGGCTTACCCGCGGGTGATCGACTTCGCCGCGTTCCGCACGATCGCCGACGAGGTCGGGGCGGTGCTGATGGCCGACATCGCCCACATCGCCGGCCTCGTGGCCACCGGGCTGCACCCGAGCCCGATCCCCCACTGCGAGTTCGTGACCACCACCACCCACAAGACCCTGCGCGGGCCGCGCGGCGGCCTGATCATGGCGAACAAGGACTGGGCGGTGGCGATGAACAAGGCGGTGTTCCCGGGCATCCAGGGTGGCCCCCTGATGCACGTGATCGCGGCCAAGGCGGTGGCGTTCGGCGAGGCGCTGAAGCCGTCGTTCGCGACCTACATCCGCCAGGTGGTCGACAACGCGAAGGTGATGGCCGAGACCCTGATGGGGCGGGGCTTCACCCTGGTGTCCGGCGGCACCGACAACCACCTGATGTTGGTCGACCTGGGCGAGCGGTGCAGCGGCAAGGACGCCGAGGAGGCGCTCGGCCGCGCGCACATCACGGTGAACAAGAACACCGTCCCCGGCGAGAAGCGCTCGCCGATGGTCACGAGCGGCATCCGGATCGGCACGCCGGCGATGACCACCCGCGGCCTGGGCTCGGCCGAGGCGGCGCGGGTGGGTGAGCTCATCGCCGACGTGATCGACCACCGCGAGGACCCCGCGGTGATCGCCCGGGTCGCGGGTGAAGTGCACGAGCTGTGTGGGCGGCACCCGGTGTACCCGCCCGAGCTCGGCTGACCGATGCGGTGCCCGGCGTGCCAGCACCCCGACTCGCGGGTCGTCGACTCCCGCGACGTGGGGGACGCGATCCGGCGGCGCCGGAGCTGCTTGGCGTGTGGGCACCGGTTCTCCACCCTGGAGCGGCTGGAGCAGCGGCTCCCGTGGGTGGTGAAGAAGGACGGCCGGCGCGAGCCGTTCGCGCGCGACAAGGTGCTGCACGGGATCGCGCTGGCGTGCCGCAAGCGCCCGATCGACGCCCAGGGGCTGGCCAACGCGGTGCAGCAGGTCGAGCAGCTGGTGGTGGAGCTGCGGGAGGCCGAGGTGCCGTCGACGAAGATCGGCGAGGTGGTGCTCGAGGTGCTGCGCGGGCTCGACGAGGTCGCGTACGTGCGGTTCGCGAGCGTGTACCGCCAGTTCGAGGACGCCGCCCAGTTCGCGGCGATCTTGCCGGCGCGCGATCCGGGTGCGCGGTGAGGTCCCTCGACCTGCGGATGGTGCGGCGGGCGCTCGAGCTCGGGGTCCGCGGGCTCGGCGCGACCGCGCCGAACCCCCCGGTCGGCGCGGTGGTCGCCCGGGGTGAGCAGGTGCTCGGCGAGGGGTTCACCCAGCCGCCGGGGGGCGCCCACGCCGAGGTGATGGCGCTGGCGGACTGCCGCGCGCGCGGCCACGATCCCCGCGGCGCCACGATGTACGTGACCCTGGAGCCGTGTTGTCACCACGGGCGCACCCCGCCGTGCACCGACGCGCTCGTCGCGGCCGGGGTTCGCCGGGTGGTGATCGGCGTGCTCGACCCGTTCCCGGCGATGCGGGGCCGCTCGGTCGCGGTGCTGCGCGACGCCGGGGTCGAGGTCGAGCTCGGGGTCGAGGAGGAGGCGTGTGCCCGCCGGATCCTCGGGTTCGCCCGAGCGCTCGGGTACGGCTTGCCCGAGGTCACGCTGAAGGCCGGCGTGTCGGCGGACGGAGCCAGCGCCACGATCACCGGCGAGTCGAAGTGGATCACTTCCGCCGAGGCGCGCGCGGCGGGCCACCAGCTCCGGGCCCACCACGACGCGGTGTTGGTCGGGCTCGGCACCGTGCTCGCCGACGATCCGCTCCTCACCACCCGGCTCCCCGACGTGGCCCGCGACGCCGTGCCGGTGGTGCTGGACACCGCGCTGCGGATCCCCGCGACCGCTCGGCTGTTCGGCTCGTCGCGCCGCCCGTTGATCGTGTGCGCCGAAGACGCCCCGCCGCGCGACCTGCCGGCCGATCTGATCCACGTCCCCCGCGACGCCCACGGCCGGGTCGACCTGGAGGCCGCGCTGCGGGCGCTGGTCGGTCGCGGGCTGCACCGGGTGCTGGTCGAGGGCGGGGCCACCGTGCACCGGTCGGTGCTCGATCGCGGCCTCGCCGACACGCTCGAGCTGTTCGTCGCCCCGGTGTTGCTCCCGGGTGGGCGGGGGTTTGTCGGCGGGCCGCCGGTGGCGAGCCTGGCCGCCGCCTACCCGATGTCGCTCCACCAGGTCGGGATCGTGGGCCGGGACGTGCGGATGACGTTCGACCTGGTGCACGCGATCGCGCCCGACCCGCTGCGGCCGCTGCGGGCAGAGAAGGCGGACACCGGGCGGGCCGGGTGAACCCCGGCGGCCGGCGTTCACAAAAGCGTTAGAACACGTGGCGCGGAGGATCGGATGAGCAGGCGAGCGGAGATCGACACCGCGGGTTCCGATCCCGGCGACGTGATGGATCCGGACCCGCTGCGGCGGGTCGAGCTGGCGATCGAGGACCTGCGCGCCGGAAAGATGGTGATCCTGGTCGACGACGAAGACCGGGAGAACGAAGGCGACCTGGTGGTGGCGGCGGAGAAGGCCACCCCGGAGGTCATCAACTTCATGGCGACCCACGCGCGCGGCCTGATCTGCCTCACGCTCACGAGCCGCCAGGTGGAGCGGCTGGGGCTGCCGATGATGGCGACGAACAACCAGAGCCCGTACCACACGGCGTTCACCGTCTCGATCGAGGCGAGGGAAGGGGTGACCACCGGGATCTCGGCCGCCGACCGGGCGCGGACGGTCGCGGTGGCGATCGCCGACGACGCCACGCCGCGCCAGGTGGTCACCCCCGGCCATGTGTTCCCGCTGCGCGCGCGCGACGGCGGCGTGCTCGAGCGGGTCGGTCAGACCGAGGGCTCGGTCGACCTCGCTCGGCTCGCGGGACTCGATCCGAGCGGGGTGATCTGCGAGGTGATGAACCCCGACGGCACCATGGCGCGCCTGCCCGACCTGCTCCGGTTCGGGCGCGAGCACGGCCTGCGGGTGTGCGCGGTGGCCGACGTGATCAAGTACCGGATGCGCACCGAGCGGGTGGTGCGGCGCGAGGCCGACGGGACGATCGAGGTCCCGGGGCTCGGCACGTTCCGCACGCGGCTGTACGCGGGCCTGACCGGCGGGCTCCACCAGGCGATCTGGTGCGGCGATCTCCGCGGCGATCCCACCTTGGTGCGGGTCCAGCCCGCTCCGCCGCCGTGGGCGTTCGCCAACCCGCGCGGCACCCCGCTGGCCGCGAGCGCCGAGTCGGCGCTGCAGGCGATCGCCGCCGCCGGGCGCGGGGTGATGTTGTTGATGCACCTGTCGTCGCCGGCCGAGGTCGTGCGCCGGGCGTTCCTGAAGGACGCGGCCGCCGATCCCACGGTCGAGCCGGTGGTGCCGGTGCGCGCAGACGTGCTGCGCGACCTCGGCACCGGGTGCCAGATCCTGGTCGACCTCGGGTTGCGCGATCTGCAGCTGCTGACCTCGTCGAGCCGAGGGATCGTGGGGATCGAGGCCTACGGTCTGCGCATCGTGGACCGGGTCCCGCTGCTGCGCGCGGGGAGGGCGTCGTGAGGGTGATCGAGGGCAACTACGTCGATCCGGGCGGTCGGTTCGCGATCGTCGCTGGTCGGTTCAACGATCACCTCGTCTCTGAGCTGGTCGACGGGTGCGTCGACGTGCTGCGGCGCCACGGCGTCGACCCGGACACCCGGATCGACCTCGTGTGGGTGCCGGGCGCGTTCGAGATCCCGCTCGTGTGCAAGCGGCTCGCCGCAGGTGGCGGGTACGCGGCGGTGATCGCGCTCGGGGCGGTGATCCGGGGCGCCACGCCGCACTTCGACGTGGTCAGCTCGGCGGTCAGCGGCGGCGTGGCCGACGCGTCGCGCGCCACCGGGGTGCCGGTGATCTTCGGCGTGTTGACCACCGACACGATCGAGCAGGCGATCGAGCGGGCCGGCACCAAGGCCGGGAACAACGGCTGGAAGGCCGGCCTGACCGCGCTCGAGATGGCCTCGCTGCTGCGCGCGCTCGACGCGCCGGCGGGCCGCTGACATGGCCTCCCGTCGCCGCGCGCGTGAGTTCGCGCTCCAGTCGCTGTTCGAGGCCGACATCCGCGAGGTCACGGTGGCGCGCGCCCTGAACGACCTGTGGAGCGGGCTGATGGACGGGCAGGGCCTCGACGAAGGGCGCCCGCCCGAGAGTGAAGAGGTCGAGTTCGCCCAGCGCCTCGGGATGGGGTTCGACGAGCGCCGGGCCGAGATCGACGCGCTGATCGAGGAGAGCAGCACCAACTGGCGACTGGCGCGGATGCCGGTGGTGGACCGGAACGTGCTGCGCCTCGCTGCGTTCGAGCTGATGGCGTGTGTCGACATCCCGGCCACCGTGTCGATCAACGAGGCGATCGAGCTCGCGAAGAAGTACGGCAGCGCCGACTCCCGCGCGTTCGTGAACGGCATCGTCGACCGGATGGCGCGGCAGCTCGGCCGGATCGAGCGGTCCGGCGCCCCCCCGCCCCGCGGCGCATGACCCCGGCTCGGGTCGACCGGGGCGTGTTGGCCGCAGCGGTGGCGGTGGTGGCGCTGGCTGCGGCGATGTCGCCGTCGACCGACCACCTGTCGTTGTTCGGGTGGGAGGTGCCGATGATGTGCACCTTCCGCCGGCTCACCGGGGTGTCGTGCCCCGGGTGCGGCCTCACCCGCAGCTTCGTGTTCCTCGCCCACGGCCGGTGGGAGGAGGCGGTGCGGATGAACGTGCTCGGCCTACCGCTGTTCGGGGTGGTGCTCGCCCAGATCCCGCTTCGGATCTCCCGCCTCGCCCGACGACACGGACAGCCCGTGGCGCTCGAGCGCGACGAGCGCGGCCTCCCGTGACTTGAACACGGCGATGAACCGGTTCTTGTGGCAGAACACCGAGCCGGGCACCCCGGTCACGTCCTCGAGCGCCTGATCGGTGAGGCCGGCCCACGCCGCCGGGAACGGCCGCTTCTGCGCCATCGACCCGGCGGTCGGCGGGATCGCCACTGCGCGCCAGCTGCCGTCGGTGCCCGGGTGGAGCACGAACTCGGTCGGGTGCGCCTCTCCGCCGTTCGCGAAGTACACCGGCTTCCACGGGAGGTACGCGTCGAGCACGATCACTCGCCGCCCCGCCGCCGCCGCTTCGTCCATCGCGCGCCGCACGACCACCCGGGCCTCGAGCACCGCCTGGTGGGCCGCGACCAACCCGCGCAGCCAGATCCCTGCGAACGCCGCCCCTTCGCGGAACGCGTCGTCGAACGCGGCGTGCGTCTTCGCCGGGTGGTTCAGCGCCTCCACGATCCTCGGGAAACACGGGACGCCCGGGCGAGGGGTGATGCGTCCGTTGTCCACGCCGTCGAGGTAGTCCATCAGCTCGGTCCGCAGCGTGTCGGCGAGCTCCGGGTCGATCGCGCCGGTCGCCCGCAGCCAGTCGAGCACCATCCCGGCCGACGACCACGGTCCTTCGTAGGTCTTCTGGTGGTGGTCGAACCTGCCGGCGGCGGGGTCGTACGACCCACCCACGTCGATCACCAGGTCGGCCGCCGCGATCTTGTCCGGGTCGCGGGTGCGCACGACCTGGGCGCCCGGGTCGTGGAACGTGCAGATCAGGGCGAACGCCATCACGTCGTCGGCGTGGAACGGACCGTCGTGGGTCGCGACGAGCACGGACATGGGAGGGACCTCGAACGAATCGGCCACATAACCGACTCGCCCGCGGGCGTGGTATCGTGCGGGCGTGTTCGCCTTCGCACCGGTGTTCCTCACGGCCTTGCCGCCGCTGCGCGGCCTGGACATCCGTCCGACGTTGTCGGGGCCCGAGCGCACGCTCACCCGCGGCCGGTTCCGGGTGCACTGGACCGAACAGGGCGCAGACGCGCCGATCCTCGACGACCCCGACGGGACGGGCCGGCCGGACGTGATCGACGTGTTCGCCGACGCGCTGGTCGCGGGTGAGGCGGCGTACCTGGCGGAGGGGTGGCGCCCGCTCGTGGGCGACGCCGGAGGAGACGGATCGGACGACATCGACGTGTACGTGCGGGACATCGGGCCGTACGGCACCACGACCCCGGTGGCGTCGGACGACGGGTGGTCGTGCCGGCTCGATCTCGACTCGAACCTGTCTCCCAACGGTCAGGTCGCGCAGTCGGTGGCGACCCACGAGCTGCACCACTGCGTGCAGTTCCGGTACTCCGTGTCCCTCGCGACCTGGGTGTTCGAGGCGGCCGCGACCTACGAGCAGTACACCCACGTGGTCGACCCCGCGCTCGACCTGGCGCTGGGGTGGCTGTACACGGAGCGGCTCGGCCAGGTGGACCGCAAGCTCGGCGCGGCCGACGGGCAGTTCGAGTACGCGGCGTTCCTGTGGACGAAGTTCTGGGTCGAGCGCGGCGCCGACACGCCGGAGCGGCTGCCGCGGCTGTGGGAGGCGCTGGGGGAGGAGGCCGAGTGGCAGGACGGCCTCGGCGTGGCAGCGCGCGAGGCGTTCGACCGCGACCTGCCGCGCACGTTCCTCGAGCACGCGACGTGGAACGGGTTCGCCTGTGCGGCCGACGACGGCGGGCACTACGACCCCGACGTGCTGCCGTGTATCCCGACGGTCACGGTGCCGATCACCCCGTGGGACGGCGCGCCGGTCACGTTGACCCACGCGGAGGGCCCGTTCACCGCGGCGTACCTCGACCTCGAGCCCGCCGGCGCGGAGCGGGTGGAGGTCGCGTGTGACGGCGTCGACGGCGTGTTGTTCTCGGTGGTCCCGCTGGATCGGGACGGCGTCGGGCAGCCGCCGGTGGTCGGCGAAGCGGGAGACGCGGTGGCGGCCGACGTGGCCGGCGGCGCGGTGCGGGTGGTGGTGGTCGGGACCGATCTGCCGCTCGACGCGACCTGTGAGGCGCGCGAGGTGCCGGCGCTGCGGGCGCAGTCCCTCGCCGGGTGCGCGACCGCGCCGGCCGCGGGGTTCGGCTGGCTCGGGCTCGTCGCCGCGCTGGCTCGCCGCCGTCGCTGACTAGAACGCCTGCGCGAGCCGGAGGTACAGCTCGGGCACCGCGGTCTCGGTCAGCGGCAGCGCCCGGCTCCACCCGACCGGCCATCCGGCCGTGAGCCCCACCCCGGAGGTGTCGGCTCCGAGCACGTCGCCGAGGAGGTAGGTCCCGAGCGTGACCCCGGCGGCGAGCGCGGGAGCGCCGTCGACCACCGCCATCACCCCCTCGGCGCCGGCCGACAGCTGCAGCTCGCTCCCCCACACGATCCCGAGCGGCACCGACGCGTCGCGCACCGCCGCCCACCGCAGCTCGACCGCGCCGGTCGCGCGCGCGGTCGCCACCGGGAAACACGGGGCGGGGGCGCCGTC
>JBEBJC010001247.1:0-2348 GCA_040080105.1 Myxococcota bacterium | reverse complement strand
TCGGTGAACGTCGCGATCGTGCAGCGCGACCTCGGCGCGGTGGCGCTGGCCGAGGCCGCGTACTCCGAGGCGACCCGGGCGCTGCGGGAGGTCGGGGACCGACGGGCCGAGGCGATCGGGCTCGCGAACCTCGGGGTGTTGTCCCTGTCCACCGGCGACATGCCCGCCGCGGCGTCGCGGCTCGAGGCGGCAGTGGCGATGCACCGGCGGTTCGGAGCCCGCCACAGCCTCGCGAACGCGCTGGGCAACCTCGGGCTTGTGCTGCGCGAGCTCGGGCGGCCGGACGAGGCGGCCCAGCGATACGAGGAGGCGGAGCGGTTGAACCGCCAGGCCGACGACCGGCGCGGGCTCGGCATCGTGCTGGGGAACCTGGCCCAGCTCGACGCCGACTGCGGCAACTTCGAGCTGGCGTACGCGCGGTGGGACGAGGCGCTCGCGCTGCACCGGGCGAGCGGGAACCTCCCGAGTGAGTCGATCGCGCTGTCGAACCGCGGGCGAGCCTCGCTGGCGCGGGGGGACGTCGCGCGGGCGACCGCGGACCTCGAGGGGGCGCTGGCGGTGGCGGACCGCACCGGCTCGCGCGGGCTGGTCGGGGCCGCCCACGTCGCGCTGGGGCGGCTCGCGCGGCTGACCGGTCGCACGCTCGACGCGGTGCGGCACCTCGCGGCGGCCCAAGACCACCTCGACGGCGTGCCCACCGCGATCTCCGACCTGGTGGAGGTCCGGGCCGAGCTCGGGCTCACCGCGGTGAACGGGTCGCTGGCGGTCGCGCGGGCCGAGCTCGCGGCGGCGGAGCAGCTGCTCGGGCCGCGGAAGCTGCTGCGGCCCGCGGCGGTCGTGGCCGAGCTCAGGCGCGCGGTGTCGGCCGACCGGTAACCGCGCCCCCCTCAAGCGTCCGGGGCCCCCTCCGAAGGATCGCGAGTCGTTGACTCGAACCACAGGAGCGAGGATGAGCCAGCCACAGGCGGTGGTCGTCGGCGCGGCGATCCGCATCAAGGGCAAGGTGAAGGGCGCGGAGGACCTCGTGCTGCGCGGTCAGGTCGAAGGGACCGTCACGCTGCACGAGAACCACCTGATCATCGAGGACTCGGCCCTGATGGTCGGCGACGTCGACGTGAAGAACGTGACCGTGCGCGGCGAGCACGCGGGTGACGCCCGCGCCACCGACCGGGTGCAGCTCGACGCGACCGCGCGAGTGCTCGGCGACGTGCACACGCCCCGCCTGGTGGTCGCCGACGGCGCGAAGTTCAAGGGCCGGGTCGACATGCCGTTCGAGCTGCCGGCAGAGCTCCGCTTGAAGTACCGCGACTGATCGAGCTTGAACCTGAACGAACCGGGAGGGTGGATGGAAGCGAAGACCGTGTTGGGGCGGACGATCGAGGTGGACGGGGAGATCGAGGGTGACGAGGACCTGGTGATCCAGGGCACGGTGCGCGGGAAGGTGGTGTCGCAGAAGGACCTCACCGTCGACCGGACCGGCAACGTCGAAGCGGCGGTCTCCACCCGGAACCTCGCGATCAGCGGTCGGGTGAAGGGCAACGTGGACGCTTCGGGCCGGGTCGAGCTGTGCGCCGAAGGCACGATGATCGGCGACATCAAGTCGCCGCGGGTGGTGCTCGCCGACGGGTCGAAGTTCAAGGGCCGCATCGAAACCGCGAACGACGTCTGAGCCGGAGGCGACCAATGGCGAAGAAGAAGCCGTGGCTCGAGACGCCGCAGGAGTTCGGTGAGTGGGACACCAGCGTCACCGACGGGTCGGTCGGACCGCCGCCCCCGGCGGACGTCGCCGACGACGCGGTCGACGACCCTGACCAGGTCGGGGTCGAGGCCGCGCCCGAGCCGACGTTGCCCGACCCGACGCCGACCCCGGTGCCGGTGCTCGACGTCGACGAGATCGAGTCGACCAACCGCCCCGACGTGACCGCCGAGGTGGAGCTGCCCACCGGCGAGACGATCCTCGGGCCGACGATCGTGGTCCGCGGCCGGATGCGGTCGAGCGAGGACCTGGTGGTGCACGGCCGGATCGAGGCCGCGGTCCACTCCACCCGCGACCTCCGGCTCGAGTCGACCGGGGTGGTCAACGCCGACCTCGACGTGCGGGCGGTGTGGGTGTCGGGGATCGTGGTGGGCGACATCCGCGCGACCGACCGGGTGGAGCTCGGCCCTCAGGCGCGCGTGATCGGGGACATCCGCACGCCGCGGTTGATCATCCACGACGGCGCCAAGTTCCGCGGGACGATCGAGATGGACGGGTTGCAGGCGCTCGAGATCGTGCGCCCGTCGCGCCCCACGCCCGCGCCGCCGCCGCCGGCGCCCGAGCCTCCGCGGGTGGTCCCGAACGCGCCGAC
>JBEBJC010001246.1:0-2350 GCA_040080105.1 Myxococcota bacterium | reverse complement strand
ACGCGTGGGCGAGCGTCTCGTCCGCGACGGGAGCGGGCGGGCGGTCCACGGGTGTCGGCGGGGTCTGTGGCGGCTTGCGCTTGCGCTGCGGCATGGCTTCCCTGGGTGGGTGGCAGTGTACCAGTTAGCCACGTCGTGTCGGAGGGATCCATGGACGTGCTCACCCGCCTACAGGACCGCGGGTTCGTGCAGCAATGCACCCACCCGGACGAGCTCGGCGCCGCGCTCGGGCGGGAGCGGATCACGTTCTACGTGGGCTTCGATCCCACCGCCCGGAGCCTGCACGTCGGCCACCTGCTCCAGGTCATGCTGATGGCGAACCTCCAGCGGGCCGGCCACAAGGTGATCGCGCTGGTGGGCGGCGGCACCTCCCGCGTGGGTGATCCGTCGGGCCGGACCGACATGCGCCAGATGTTGTCGGACGAGGAGATCGCCGACAACTCGGCGAACTTCCGAGCGCAGCTCGGGCGGTTCCTGGTGCTGGACGGCGAGGCCGGCGTGATGGTCGACAACGCCGACTGGCTGATGCAGCTGCAGTACATCCCGTTCCTGCGCGACATCGGCCGGCACTTCTCGGTCAACCGGATGCTCGCCGCCGAGGCGTACAAGATGCGGCTCGAGCGCGGCTTGTCGTTCATCGAGTTCAACTACCAGATCCTGCAGTCGTACGACTTCCTCGAGCTGAACCGCCGCCACGGCTGCACCCTGCAGATCGGCGGCGACGACCAGTGGGGGAACATCGTCGCGGGCGTCGACCTGGTGCGTCGGATCGAGCAGCGCGACGTGTTCGGCCTCACCACCCCGCTGCTGACCACGGCGTCGGGCGCGAAGATGGGCAAGACCGCCGCCGGCGCGGTGTGGCTCGACGCGTCACTGCTCGCGCCGTTCGACTTCTGGCAGTACTGGTACAACTGCGACGACCGAGACGTGGTCAAGCTGCTGAAGCTGTACACCTTCCTCGACGACGCCCGCATCGCCGAGCTCGCCGCGCTGCGGGGGGCCGCGATCCGGGACGCGAAGCGGGTGCTCGCGAACGAGCTCACCACCTTGGTCCACGGGGCCGAGGCCGCCCGGGAGGCCGAGGCCGGGGCCGCGGCGATGGTCGGCGCCTCCGCCGCGGAGGAGCTGCCCACCCACGCCCTGACCGAGCCGGTCCGGCTGTCGGCCGCGCTCGAGGCCGCGGGGTTGGTGAAGTCGAAGAGTGAGGCGCGCCGGCTGGTCGCTCAGGGCGGGCTCACGATCGACGGGGTGAAGGTGGACGACGCCGACGCGCTGATCGACCCGGCCGGGGCCGGCCGGGTCGTGCGGTTGGGCAAGAAACGCGCGGTTCGATTCGTCCTCACGTCCACTTGACCTCTTTCGGGGTACGATCGTTCGCTGCGCGGAGGATCGATGCGACCTGTGATCATGGCTCTCGCCCTCGTCGCCTGTGGGGGCGGGGCCAACGGCGACCTCGACGAGGACGGCCTCACCAACGCGGAGGAGGAGGCGCTCGGCCTGGATCCCGAGCTCGCGGACTCCGACGGTGACGGCGTGGACGACGGGGTCGAGGTCGAGCAAGGCTCGGATCCGCTGCTCGTCGACACCGATGGCGACGGCCTGTCCGACGGCGCAGAGGCCGCCAACGGGTCCGACGCGCTGCTCGTCGACACCGACGCCGACGGGTACGCCGACGGAGACGAGGTCGCCGAAGGGCACGACCCGGCCGACCCGAAGGACCGGATCTACACGGGTCGGTGGCCGTACTACGCCGACAAGGACTCGATCGAGAAGGCCCCGCGCGACGGGCTCGAGTACGGCCAGCGGTTCCTCCGGATCAAGCTCGTCGACCAACACGGCGAGAAGGTCGATCTGTACGACTTCTACAACGCCGACAAGCCGGTGGTGATCGACATCTCCGCCCAGTGGTGCGGGCCGTGCCAGTCGCTGTCGAGCTGGCTCGGCGGCAGCGCGAACAGCTACTACGACGGGTTCTGGGCCGACGCGCCCGACGCGGTCAAGCAGCAGGACGTGTACTGGATCACGATCCTGGCGCAGAACGACCAGTACCTCGCGCCCACCCCCGAGACCGCGGTGGAGTGGGACGAGGACTTCCCGAACCACAAGATCGCGGTGCTCGCCGACGAGGACCAGGAAGCCACCGACTGGGCGGCGGTGCAGTTCTTCCCCACCGTGTTCCTGCTCGAGCCGGACCTGACGGTGTCGCCTGCGGTCACCAGCGGGTACGCCGAGGAGGTCCTGCTGGAGCTGTCGAGCCGGTTCCAGTAAGGAGCTTCCCCCTCACCCCGACCCACTCCCCCGAGGGGGAGAGGTGGAACGGCCTGGACAATTCCGCAGGACGGAGTCCGAG
>JBEBJC010001245.1:0-2352 GCA_040080105.1 Myxococcota bacterium | reverse complement strand
GCGCACCTGCGACGAGGCGTCGCGCGCCCAGCTGCGCGAGGATCCGTGCGCGCTCGAGACCCCGCCCGAGTGCGAGTGGACCGGCGGCTGCTGAGGGCGTCGGGGACTACACCGCCTCGAGCACCGCCGCCGCGCCGAGGCCGCCCGCGGCGCAGATCCCGAGCAGGGCCGTCTCCTTGCCCGATCGCGACAGCTCGTGCGCCATCGTGAGGGCCATCCGCGCGCCGGTCGCGCCGAACGGGTGGCCGAGCGCGACCGAGCCCCCGTGGACGTTCAGCCGCTCGGGGTCCACCTCTCCCACCGCGCGGTCCTTGCCGAGCCTGGCCCGCGCGAACGCGTCGGAGCCCAGCATCTTCAGGATCGCGAGGACCTGGGCCGCGAACGCCTCGTGCATGTCGACCAGTCCGACCTGCCCGAGCGCCAACCCGGCCCGGTCGAGCGCGTTCGGCATCGCGATCGCCGGGCCCATCAGCAGCTGATCGGCCGGATCGACGCCCACGTACGACCACGATCGGAACGCCGCCAGCGGCTTCAGCCCCGCCGCGCGGGCCCGCTCCTCGGTCATCAACAACACCGCCGCGCCGCCGTCGGTCAGCGACGAGCTGTTGCCGGCGGTGAGCGTCCCGCCCTTCTTGAACGCGGGCTTGAGCTTGGCGAGCTTGTCCACCGACGTGTCGGCGCGGACCATCGCGTCGGTGTACACCGTCTCGCCGCGGGCGCCCGCCACCGGGACGACCTCGTCGTCGAACCGCCCCGACCGGATCGCGGCCGCGGCTCGGTGGTGCGACCGCACGGCGAACACGTCCTGCTCCTCGCGCCCGATCCCGTTGCGCTCCGCCATCTCCTCCGCGGCCTCACCCATCAGCTGCCCGGTGGTGCGCTCGGCGATCTTCGGCTGGCGAGGGATCAGATCCTCGCGCACCGAGATCTTCCCGAGCAGCCGCAGGTAGTCCCGCGGGCCGCTCTTGCTCGACAGCGCCACCGGCGCGACCTTGTGCACCAGCGACTGCGGCATCTTCAGCTCGGCGTTGCTGGTGCTGTCGGACCCGCCCGCGATCATCACCTCGGCCTCGCCGCGCTCGATCGCGGCCGCCGCGAGCGTCACCGCCTGCAGCCCGGACGCGCAGGCGCGGGTCACCGTCATCGCCTCGGCCGCGCGCGGCAGCCCCACGTCGAGCACGATCTCGCGCCCGACGTTCGGCGCGGTGCCAGGCAGGATCACCCCGCCCCACACCACCCCGTCGATCTCGTCCCACGCGATCGGGATCCGCCCGAGCAGGCCCCGGACGGCGGCGGCGCCGAGCGCGATCGTGTCGAGGGAGAGGTACTGCTCGAACGCGCGCACGAACGGGGTCCGCGCGCCGCCGACGATCACTGCCCTGCGGCTCTGCTTCTTGATGGCCATCTGTTCACGCTCCCACGAAGCTGCCGCCGCACACCCGGATCACCTGGCCCGAGAGCGCGGCGGCGCCTGGGCTGGACAAGAACGCCACCACTTCGGCCACGTCGACCGGCAACCCGCCCTGGCCGAGGTTCGACAGCCGGCGCGCCACCTCGCGGGTCGCCACCGGGATCGCGTGGGTCAGCCGAGTCTCGATGAACCCCGGCGCGATCGCGTTGACCGCCACGCCCCGCGGGGCGAGCACCCCCGCGAGGGCTTCGACCAGGCCGATCACGCCGGACTTCGACGCGGCGTAGTTCGTCTGGCCGACGTTGCCGGAGATGCCGGCGATCGACGACAGGCACACCACCCGCGCGCCCGGCGCGAACAGCGGCTCGAGCGCCTCGGTGAGGTCCGCGACCGCGCCGAGGTTCACCGCGATCGTCTGATCCCACGCCTCGGGCTTCATGTTCGCCAGGGTCTTGTCCCGGGTGATCCCGGCGTTGTTCACCAACACGTCGATCTTGCCGAACGTTTCGGTCAACCGCTCGACCAGCCGCGCCCGCCCGCCGGCGTCGGTCACGTCACACGGGACGAACACCCCGCCGACCGCGCGGGCGACCTCGGCCCCCAGCGCGTCGTCTTCCGGGCGATCGACCACGACCACCTTCGCCCCTTCCCGGGCGAGCACCGTGGCGATCGCCTCGCCGATCCCGCGGGCGGCGCCGGTCACCACCGCGACCCGCCCGTGCAGCGGGCGGACCACCGGCGGCGGGGTAGGGGAGCGGGCGACGACGGCCGACACCCGGATCGGTTGACCCGACACGTACGCCGCGCGCGGCGACAGGAAGAACCTCAACACCGGATCGAGCCGGCTCTCCGCGCCCGGCTCCACCGTGATCAGGTTCGCGGTGGCGCCCCTCCGCCCGACCTCGCGCCCGAGCGAGCGCACGAACCCGTCGAGCGCGTGC
>JBEBJC010000205.1:0-11052 GCA_040080105.1 Myxococcota bacterium | reverse complement strand
GGGTGCACTCGGGCGAGGTGGTGGTGGGGTGTGTGGGCAGCGGGATCCGGCTCGAGTTCACCGTGCTCGGCGACACGGTGAACACCGCGTCGCGGCTCGAGGCGACGACCAAGGATCACGACGTGCAGGTGCTGATCTCGGACGCCACCCGCCGCCGGTGCACCCTGGAGCTCGTCCCGATCGGGGAGATCGCGCTCCGCGGCCGCAGCGAGCGGCTGGTGGCGTGGACGATGTGACTCACGGCGCGCCGAGCACGCCGAGCAGCGCGTCGTGTGCGGCGGCGGAGAACAACAGGCCGTTGTGGCCGTACGTGGTCAGCACGATCTCGGTCGCCCCGGACAACGCCGCCCGGACCGGCGGAAGGACCTGGTGATCGTAGCGAGAGCGAATCACGGTGGTCGGCACGGGCTCGGGGTCGGCCGCGAGCATCCGCACCCAGGAGCCGCGTGGATCGAGCGCGTCGCGCAGGCCGGGAGGGGCCAGCGGGTAAAGGCTGGTGCCGCCGTGGGGCCCGGCGAGCGACACGAACCGCCGGACGAACGGCGCGCCGCCGAATCGCTTGATCCACGCCCGGCACGCCACCGCCCCGAGCGAGTGACCGACGAGGTCGATCGGCCCGCGCACTTCGGCGAGCGGCCGCGCCACCGCGTCGATCCGCGCCGCGATGCGGTCCAGCGTGATGTCGAGCCAGGGGTACGCCACCGTCTCGATCCGATCGATCCCCGCGGCCGCCAGCCGCCGCTCGAGCGTCGCGAACACGCCCGGGTGGGCGAACAACCCGTGGACCAGCACCACGGGTGCCTTCCCAGAACCGGGTCGGGCCGCAACGGCGGGTCGGCGCTCCAACGGCGCCGCCAGGGTCCGCAGGATCGCGAAGATCTCGGTGACCACGGCCGCAGGCATTGCCGCCAGGTGTCCGTCGGGCCCGATCCGGGCCGCCGTGGCGGGATCGGCGGAGGGGGGTGCGGGCGGCTCGGACATCGGATAACCCACGAACGTACGGCCGCTGGCCGATCCGCTCTGGTATTCCGGCGCCAGCACGGGTACAAACCATCGCTGCTCGACGGGTCGGTCGTGGACCCGTCGACGCCGAGCCGTGGGCACCCCCGCGGACCGGCGCACCTTCCGCGACCCGGAACTGACCGAAACCCATGGCGAACCCTTTCTCCCTTCTTCCTCAGAGCCGTAAGTCCGAGCGACTGACGGCCGAAGAGGAGAAGGACATCGCCCGCGCCATCCGGCGGGCCGAAGACGCAGCCCGGCAAGCGATCACCGAACACATCGCGGCCGACTCGATCCTCAAGCGACGCCCGGACCGGGCGGAGCGCACCCGCGCAGGCGCGGTGGATCGCCTCGAGGCGGCCATCGAGGCGGTGTGGCGCGCCGGCAAGGACGATCCCGACTTCAAGGCTCGGGCCCGAACGGCCAAGGGCGCGTGGGCGCAGGCCGAATCGCTCCGGTGGCGGCTGGCGATGAGCGGTCGGCGCATCGCCCACGGCGAGGCGCGCAAGCTCGCCGGGCCGTTCATGGACGAGGAAGACCTCGTGCAGGAGGGCTACATCGGCCTGCTCCGGGCCGCGAAGCGGTTCGACCCCGACCGTGGGATCCGGTTCAGCACCTACGCGCGGTGGTGGGTGCGCGCCCAGATGACCCGCGCGATCGATCACACCGGCCGGCCGGTGCGGCTGCCCGGGTGCGCGGTCGAGCAGACCCGCAACCTGCGCAAGGCGATCAAGCGGTTCGAGGCCGCCGGGATGCCGTACGGCATCGCCGAGCTCGCCGAGGAGGTCGGGATCGACAAGGAGCGGGCCGAGCTGCTCCTGTCGCAGGGGAACACCATCAGCCTCGAGCAGCCCGTCGACGACGGGCCGCGCCCCCGGCCGCTCGAGCGGTTCCTGTCCGACGAGGACGCGATCCAGCCCGACATGGACGCGATCCAGGCGCAGGAGCTCGCTCGGATGCACGACGCGTTCTCGATGGTGCTGTCCGAGCGCCAGCGGTTCGTGCTCGCCCGCCGGTACGGCCTGGAGGACGGCGAGTTCCGCACCTTGTCCGAGGTGGGCAAGGAGATGGGCCTGTCGCGCGAGCGGGTGCGTCAGATCGAGCGGGAGGCGCTGATCCGCCTGCGCGAGCAGAGCAACATCCGCGACCCGTCCAAGCGCCGGGCGCTCGACTTCGACGTGGACGAGGAAGAGGAGAGCGGCTGACGGTCAGCGCACCGTCTGCCGCAGCCAGTCCACCCCGTCGTGGAGTCGGTCGAGCGGCGGGCGCTGCGCGGCCCCCACCGGCACCACCCGGGCGCCGGGAAACAGGATCGGTCCTCGGGCTCCTTCCCCCGGCAACAGGGACGGGTCGTCGGTGGCCACGGTGGACAGGTGCGCCGCGGCGGGGCCGATCCACCGGGTGAACGCGGCGAGGTCGGGCAGGGTGTGGACCGCGAGCACCCGCGGCAGCGCCGTCGGGTCGAACCGATCGGGTGGGAGGCCGTGGGCCGCCCACCCGGGCCCTTCGACGGCCTGGCCCACCGCCCGCGCGAGCGCCCGCCGATCCCGGATCCGCGCCGCTTCCCACGCGCTGATCGCGCCGCGAGGCACCGCGCGCTCCGCGTTCGCCATCGCCGCGGCGAGCGCGGGCAACACCTCGGCGAACGGCAGGGGGGTCGCCACCGCCACTGGGGACATACAGCCCCGACCGTCGTGCAGGGCCGCGTCGGCGGCGACCGCCTCCAGCGACCGAACCTCGCGCACCCACGCGATCGAGAACCGCGCGCCGAACAGCAGCGCGCGCTCGGCGGGGACGCCGGACAACGCGCCGATCGTGTCGTCGTTGCCCATCGCGACCAGCAGCTCCGGCCCGAACACCGCGGTCCGATCGGCAGTCGCGCCGAGGGGCAGGCCGACCTCGCGCGCCGCCGCCACCAGGTGCGGGGCCAGCCCCGGAGCGCCCTCCGGGTGCTTGACCACGACCGCGGTGCCGCGCGCGAGCAGCACCGCGCACCACTCGAGCGGCGCGGTGAACACGGTGCGCGCCACCACCACACACGCGGTGGAGAACGGCCGGCCGGACACGCTCGCAGCGCGGGCGAGCGCGTCGTCGGTCAGCGGCTCCAACGCGGCGTCGAGCGCGGCCCGCACCCCCGCGGGCGACAGCGGCGAGCCGATCGTGGCCGGGTCGAGGCCCCGCACGAGCTCCCGCCACGCGACCACCCGGCCTAGCGCGTCCATCCTTCCTCGATCGTCAGCGAGCAGCCGCGGAGCTCCGACCCGGACAGCCGCCCCACCAGCCGAACCGTCCCGTCGGCGTCGACCACGCCTTCGTCCATCGTCTCCACCCCGAGGGTCGAGTCGAGGTTGCACAGGTCGTAGAACCGGAGCTGCCCGCGCTCTCCAGGCCCGACCGGTCGTCCGTCCGGATCGATCGCCACCGCGCGCAACCACGGGGGAGGGAGGTACGGCAGCTCCGGGGTCCCCCACAGCTGGGACGACAGCTCGGTCATGCCGTACTCGGTCACGAACCGCGCGGGACGGAGGTGGTCGCGCGCTGCCCGGAACAACTCCTCGGGCTCGAACGAGACCACCCGGCCCTTGAACCCGCCGGTCACCATCAAGATCGACCCGGGCGGCAGCGGCGTCGGACCGCGGGCGAGCCAGTCCGCGAGCGCGAAGCCGGTGGACGGAACGAACAACGGAGCCACGGCCTCGCGGACCCTCGCGTTCAGGCCGTCGACGTCGAGCACCCCGCCGGACACGTGCCAGGTCGCGGATCCGAAGGTGGACACCATGTGTGACAGCGACGAGTCCGGGGCGCGCGCCGGGTCCTCCAGCAGCGCAGCGGTGTCCTGTCCGACCAGGCCAGGGACGGACCGCGCGGCCCACCCGATCGCCCCCCGGTCGTACAGCGCGGTGGAGCGGAGGTGGTGCTCCCCCCGGCCGCCGGTGGTGGTCCCCGAGGTGCGGAACACCACGCCCGGTGCCCCGGGCGTCACCCGGAACGTTCCCACCGGCAGGTCGCGGAACAGGCTCACCGGCACCGCGGGGATGTCGCGCCACCCCGCGGGCTCGCCCTCGGTCAGCGCCGCCAACACCCGATCGTGCTCGCGTTGCCAGCGGTGCACCGCCAGCGCGAGCCCGTCGAACGGCTCGTGTGGCGCCCCACCGAGCGCGGCGTCGACGAACGCGGCGATCCGCTCCGCCAGAGGGTCCCGCCCGGTCACGCGACCCCCGTCAGCGCGGCCACGAACCCGTCGATCTGCGCGTCGGAGAGGGTCACCGGTGGGGTCAGCTGGAGCCCGTCGTCGTCGGCGGGGAGCGCGAGCCACCCCTGCTCCAGCAGCGCGCGGGACACGGCGAGGGATCGGCCCGACCCGACGCCGACCGCGAGCATCAACCCGCGACCCCGCACCCCCAGACCCGCTGCGCGCAACGCGCCGGCGAGCCGGGCGCCGCGCTCGGACACGCGCGCGGCGAGGCCCTCGCGCACCAGCCCGATCACCGCGCTGCCAGCCGCGCAGCCGACCGGGTGACCGAGGAAGGTCTGGGTGTGCAGCGCCTCGCCGGTGGACGCGCCCCACGCGGCCATGACCTCCTCGGTGCCGAGGCACGCCGACAACGGGAACCCGCCCCCGAGCGCCTTGCCGACGCACAGCAGGTCGGGGGTCACGCCCTCCGCCTCACACGCGAACACCGTACCCGTTCGGCCGACGCCGGTGAGGACCTCGTCCAGGGCGAGCCGGGCGCCCGCCGCCCGGGTCGCGCCGGCCACCTCCGCGAGCCAGCCGGGCGGGGCTTCGTGCACCCCACCGCGCCCGAGGATCGGCTCTACCAGCACCAGCCCGACCGACCCGTCCGCCAGCGCCGCGCGGACCTCCCCGATCGGGGCCGCCCACGCCAGCCGGCGGACCACCGGGTGGGTGAGCGCTCGGAACGGAGCCCCGAACGACTCTTTGTAGCCTTGCAAGCCGAGGACGCCCAACGCGAGCCCGTGGTACGACCGGCCGAACACGAGCACGCCGCTCCGCCCCGTGTCGAGCACGGCCGTCTTCAGCGCGGCGTCGATCGCGTCCGACCCCGACAGGCCCAACAGCGCCACCGTCAGGCCCGGCGGCGCGAGGTCGGCCAGCCCGCGCAACAGCTCGATCCGCGCGGCGTCGGGGAACACGTCGCCCATCGCGTGGGGGAGGTGACCGACCTGGGCTCGCGCCGCGTGGACCACAGCCGGGTGGGCGTGCCCCACCAGCGCGACCCCGAACCCGGAGGTGAGGTCGACGAACCGGTTGCCGTCCACGTCGCGCACGTTGGCGCCGCGCGCGTCGTCCCACACGATCGGATCGTGCTCTGCCACGCCGAGCAGCGTGGCCCGCCGGGCGCGGCGAGCGGTGACCGCGGGGCACTCGTGCCTGGCGAGTACGTCGACCGCCGCGCGCGAGCGGGGTCCGGGGATCTCGGTGGTGAGCGCTGGTAGCTCCGTGCCGGTCATTCGACCGTCCTATCCCGCCGCCCGCGGCCGAACGGTGGTACTCAGGGGGTGGTGGAACTCGATCGGTACCGTGCGCTGCTGCTCGACAAGAGCTACCGCCCGCTCCGTGCGGTCGGGTGGCGGCGCGCGATCCTCCTCGGGCTCTCGGGTCGGGTCGAGGTGCTCGAGTACTACCCCCGCGCGGTGGTCACCGCGACCCAGCGGTACCCGCTCCCCGCTGTGATCCGCGTGCCGGGGTGGGTCGACCGGGTCCCCCAGGTGGTCGCGTTGACCCGGCGGAACGTGCTGCTGCGCGACCGCCACACCTGTGCGTACTGTGGCGCGACCGACCTCGCGCGGGAGCTGACCATCGATCACGTGCTGCCGCGCTCGCGCGGGGGGTGCACGACCTGGGAGAACGTGGTCACCGCCTGCGCGCCGTGCAACCGCCGCAAAGGGAACCGGACCCCCGCCGAAGCGCTGATGAGACTCGGCGTTACTCCCCGCGCCCCGAGCGCCTTGCAGCTAGGTCGGAAGGGCATGATCGAGGTGGGGGACCCGCCCCCGGAGTGGCGCGCCTGGCTGTGAACCGCGGGTGCCTTCCCCATCGGGCGGGTCCCCGCGGTAACGTCGTGCCATCGACGGAGGTCGAGTGTCCGACGAGGAGATCCACCGCGCGTGGAGCGACCATGGCGACGATCCGAGCGGGGTGGCCGAACGGTTGGCGTTCCTGGTGGAGGAGTTGGATGTCGAGCACACTTCGAAGGTGGCGCTGCTGATCGTGCACGTCGTCGGAGAGCACCTCGGGCAGTTCGAGCGCGGGCTCGCGATGGTCGATCGCCTCGCGCACCGCGCCCGCTCGGCCACCGACGGGGGAGGCCTCGTCCTCACCAGCGAGGCGATCGATCGGGCGTTGGCGCTGTTTCGCCTGTGTGTAGGCGACACGGAGGGGGTCGAGGCGCTGCTCGCGCAGTTCGGGAGCCGCCGTCAGGGCCAAGAGGCGTGGATCTACGCGCTGGCTGCGGGTGCGGTGAGCGCGCACGGTCGGATCGACGACGCGGTAGGTTGGCTCCAGCGCGCGGCCTCGCTGGCGTTCTCGGTGCCGGACTCCGATCCGGCGGTGCGGGTGCTGGCGACGGTGTCGCACGACGTGGCGTGTCGGTTCGAGGTGTTGTCGAACCCGGAGAGCGGCGAGGCGACCCTGCTGCGGACGGCGTCCCAGTTCGCGCGGGTGTTCTGGGAGCGCGGCGGGACCTGGCTCGAGGTCGAGCGCGCCGAGCACCGGCTCGCCCGGACCTGCCTCGCGTTGAACGAGCGGATGGGCGCAGTGGCGCACGCGGAGGCGTGTGTCGCGCTGTGCCGGGCCAACGCGGCGCCCGAGGCAGAGCTTCGGGCGGCGCTGAGCGTGCTGTCCGAGTCGCGCGAGGTGGCAGGCGACGCCCCCGGAGCGGCGGCGGCCCGGAGTGAGGCCGCGGCGCTCCGGTAGGCCCGCCGAGCCAGTGAGCTGCGCCGCTCAGCCGAACCGGAGGGCCAGCCGTTCGAGCAGCTTGGCGTGGAGGCCGCCGAACCCGCCGTTGGACAAGATCGCCACCACGTCGTGCGGCGCCACCCGAGCGGCCAGGGTCTCGAGGATCGCGTCGGGGTCCGGCAACGACTGGGCTTCGATCCCGCGGTCCGCCAGGTCTTGGACCAGCTTGACCGACGAGAACCGATCGGCCTCGGGGATCCGGCCCTGGTCGAACGGAGCGGCGATCAACACCTGGTCGGCGGCGTCGAACGCCTTGACGTAGTCGTCTTGGAACACCGAGCGGCGGCTGGTGGCCGACCGCGGCTCCCACACGGCCCACATCCGACGTTTGCCGTACCGCTCTCGCAGCGCGGCCAACGTCACGTCGACCGCGGTGGGGTGATGGGCGAAGTCGTCGATCACCGTCACTCCCCCGGGCTCGCCGATCACCTCCTGGCGTCGCTTGATCCCGGCGAAGGTCTCGAACCCCGCGCCGAGCCGAGCCGGGTCGGCGCCCGCGGCGATCGCGGCCGCCACGGCTGCGACCTGGTTGTACAGGTTGTGCTCGCCGACCATACAGGAGGTGTAGGTGCCGACCGTGCTCCCCGCGCGGGTCACCCGGAACGTCACCGTCCCGCGATCGGTGTCGATCGCCACCCGCTCGCCGTCCCACTCCTGGCCCTTGCCGTACCGCCAGACCGCGCACGGCGCCTCGCGCGCGATGTCGGCCGCGCCCGGGTCGTCCGCCCGCACGATCAGCGTGCCGTCGGCGGGGAGGATGTGCATCAGCTTTCGGAACGAGGCCTTCACCGCGTCGAGGTCGGCGTAGATGTCGGCGTGGTCGAACTCGACCGACGTCACCACCGCGGTGCGCGGGCGATAGTGGAGGAACTTCGGCCCCTTGTCGAAGAAGGCCGTGTCGTACTCGTCGCCCTCGATCACGAACCGCTCCCCGGCCCCCCGACGCGCGGTCCGGTCGAAGTTCTTCGCGATGCCGCCGATCAAGAAGCCAGGGTTCAGCCCTGCCTTCTCCAGCAGCCATGCGGTGAGCGACGTGGTGGTGGTCTTGCCGTGGGTGCCAGCGATCACGACCGAGTGGGCGTCGTTCAGGAACAGCGCGCCCAGCGCCTCGGGGAAGCTGCAGTACGGCAGGTCGCGCTCGAGCATGGCCTGCGCCTCTTCGTACTCGGCGCGGATCACGTTGCCCACGACCACGAGATCAGGGCGACGATCTAGGTTTGAGGCTACATATCCCTTCATGACCGGGATCTTGAGCGACGCGAGGTAGTCCGACATCGGCGGGTACACGTTCGTGTCACTTCCGGTGACGCTGTACCCAGCGTCGACCAGCATCCCGGCCAGGGCGGCCATCGCGGTCCCGCCGATCCCCATCACGTGGATCGAGCGGACGGTCTTCGGATCGGGGCTGACGTGAGGCATTCCCTCCCTCTATCGATAGCGGTTGACCGCCCAAAGGATCCGGGCCCCAGCTCGGGCCGCACCCCGGAGCGACCCGCTGATCTTGCTCTCTCCGCGCGCCCTCGCGCGGTACGGCAGCGGTATCTCGCGGATTCTTAGCCCGTATTTTACAGCTTTGAGCTGCATTTCCACGTTCCAGCCCCAGGTGGGATCCTCCATGTCCAACCGCAGGAGGGACGACCACCGAATCGCGCGGAACGGTCCCAGGTCGGCGAACCTCCGCCCGCTCGCCGCGGCGATCAGCTCGGTCGCGAGCCGGTTCCCGTAGCGCTGGACGGCGGTGAGTGCGCCTGGCTCCGCGTGGCGGGTGCGATCGCTGGTCACCAGGTCCGCGTGTCCCTCCGCGATCGGGTCGACCAGCTCGAACAGCCGATCCGCCGGATCGGCGCCGTCCGCGTCGAGGATCACCAGCACCTCGGGCGGCTCCGCCCACAGGTGGGCGATCCCGGCCAGCACCGCGGTGCCGTAGCCGCGTCGCGGCGCGAAGACCACGGTCGCGCCGAGCTCGCGCGCGACCGCGGCCGTGGCGTCGGTCGAGCCGTTGTCCACCACCACCACCCGCACGCCCTCGGGGAGGGCGCCCAACACGAGCGGGAGCGACTCGGCCTCGTTCAGCGCCGGGATGACCACCGCGACCCGCATGTGGCGCTCCGTACCCCGTCCCGCGGCGCTCGACAGGGGCTCGGGTCATCGATACCCCGGAGCGATGACGGACGAATCGGCGCGGGGCGTCGTGGTGCGTGCGCTGGTGGCGGGGCGCGCGGTGCGGGTGTTGATCACGGAGGCGCGCCCGCTGGTCGAGCGCACCCGCGCGATCCATGGGCTCGGCCCCGACGCGACCCGGATCGGCGGAGAGGCCATCGTCGCGGGGTTGTTGTCGAGCATCCAGATCAAGGGCGAGGAGCAGCTGACGCTCCAGATCCAAGGGGTGGAGCCGAAGTGCGCGGTGTACGTCGACGTGACCGCCACCGGGGGGTTGCGCGCCCGGGTGCGGCCCGCCGATCTGGTGCTCGGAGAGCGGGTTCGCGGGATGTTGTTGGTCATCAAGCACGCCCCGGGCTCACAGACCTACCGCGGCGCGTCGGAGATCGACGGCGCCACGCTCGAGCAGGGGCTGGCGGCCCACTTCACCTCCAGCGCCCAGGTCGACGCGATCTTGCGCGTCGGCTGCGTGGTGGGGCCCGACGGTCGGGTCGTCTCGGCCGGAGGGCTGTCGATCGAGCGGCTGCCGGAGGAGCGGGGGTTGCCGTCGCTCACGTTGGCCGAGTTCCACGAGCGGTTCGGGTGGGTCAAGGACGCCGACCTGGGGCAGCTGCTGACCCAGGCAGCGTTCGGCTCCCTCGGCGACGAACGGCTCGAGGTGCTCGAGCGCCTCGATGTGGCGTGGAAGTGCCGGTGCAGTGAGGCGAAGATCGAGGAGACGCTGTCGTCGCTGGGGGTGGCCCAGCTCGAGGTGTTGATCCACGAGGACCACGGCGCCGAGGTGAGCTGCCACTTCTGCGGCACTGTGTACCGGGTCAGCGAGGCGCGGCTCCGCGAGCTGGCGGCTTCCGCGGACGGGTGAAACCTCCGGGTACCGCGGTCGGCCGCCGCGTCCGGTACGGTTTGCGCGTGGATCGGATCACCGGGCTGAGACTGGGGCGGTACGAGGTCACCCGGCCATTGGCCGAGGGCGGGATGGCCCAGGTGTACCTCGGCTTGCTCCGAGGGGCGGGCGGCTTCGAGAAGCGCGTCGTGCTGAAGGTGTTGCACTCGCGGTACCTCGGCGAGTCCGACTTCGTGAAGATGTTCCTCGACGAGGGCCGGATCCTGGCGCGCCTGCGGCACCCGAACGTGGTGGACGTGTTCGAGGTCGAGTGCGTGGACGGCGTGCCGTACCTCGCGATGGAGTTCGTGAACGGACCGACGATCAACGCGCTGCAGAAGGCCGCGCTCAAGGCGGGCCGCAGCCGGATCGAGCACTACGTGTTCCTGCTGCGACAGGTCGCCGACGCGCTGTCCGCCGCGCACACGTTGTCCGTCGACGGCGTGCCGCTCGGGCTCGTCCACCGGGACGTGTCGAGCCAGAACGTGCTGGTCGACGCGACGTCGGGGACGGCGAAGCTGATCGACTTCGGGATCGCGCGGATGGCGGACGCGCTGCACGAGCAGACCCAGGTCGGCGTGGTCAAGGGCAAGCCGCACTACTTGGCCCCGGAGGTGCGGGCGGGTGCGCCGTACGACGCGCGCGCCGACCTGTACGCGATGGGGGTGCTGCTGTACCGGTGCGCCGCCGGCAGGATGCCGTTCCGCGAGGCCGACCTCGCGCGCTCCGAGCCGTGTGAGCCGTACTTGCCGATCGAGCGCGTGCCGGGCCTGCCGGACGGCTTGGCCGAGATCGTGCGCCGGGCGATGGCGCCGAGCCCGGAAGACCGGTACGCCACCGCCGCCGAGCTGTCGGCCGACCTGCGCCGGGTGCACGAGGCCGCCGGGGTCGACGCGCGGGCCGTGTCGCAGTGGATCGGCGGGGTGCTCCCCGGCGACGACGATTGGGGCCGCCGCGGCGAGAGCCAGTCGGGCACCGCGCACGCTTCGTTGCAGCGGCTGGTGAGCGAGCCGGGCCGCGCCCCAAC
>JBEBJC010001244.1:0-2355 GCA_040080105.1 Myxococcota bacterium | reverse complement strand
GGGGTCGATCACCCTGGTGTATGGTGCGAGCCTGTGATCGTGGACCGGGGAACGAGACCTCGAACGTAGGATTTTCCGATGGGTCGGGTTGGACCCCTGATGGCGTGGGTCCTCGCGTGCCGTGACCCGAAACCCGCAGCGCCGCCACCTGTGGACAGCGGCGGCGACAGCGTGACGGTGCCACCGGTCGTCGCCACGGCGGAGACCGGGTTCGAGCTCCCGCCACAGTGGACGTTCCCGCACGACACCGGCCCTGACGTGGTGCCCACCGGAACGACGGGTGACACCGGTGGGGTTCCGATCGACACCGGACCTCCGCCCGAGCCCGCGCCGCCGTGTGACCACCAGCCGATCACCCGCCAGGTGCGGCTGACCGGTGGCGACATCGGTGACTGGGCAGGCCGGTGGGTCGACGCGGCGGACGTAGATGGCGACGGCTGCGACGAGGTGGTGACCTCCGAGCCGGCGTTCGGGGTCATCCACCCGCCGTACTCTCCGATCACGACCGCGGTGTACCTGGTCCAGGACGCGACCGTCGACGGCCTGCTGTCGGACCTGGCGTTCGCGACGTTGGAGGGGATCGGCGGGATCGACTCGTGGGGAGCGCCGCTTCGGCTCCTCCCACAAAGTGGCCAGGTGGCGCTGGGGGGTCGCGACGGCGACTTGTCGATGTTCTTCCACTCGGTCCCCAGCCTCGGAGACATCGTCCCGTACTCGGCCGTGCTCGGGACCATCGAGGCCCACGACTTGGGATTTCCGAGTAGCAGTGCCGCGGAGTGCCACGACTCCCTCGGACCGGCAGTGTGCGTCGGTTCGATCCACGCCGAGCCGGGATTGTCGGACTGGTCTGGGAAGGTGTGGGCGTACGACGCCCCGGTGGAGTCCGCTGTCGACGTGTACGACGCCCGGGCGACCGTCGCCGGAGACCCTGGGGATCGTGCCGAGTTGCTCGTCGCCGACGCGGACATCGACGGGGACGGAGTGAACGACCTGGTGATCGGGGGCTACGCGCACGACGGCGTCGGCAAGGTCGGGGTGCTGCTGTCACTACCGGACGGAGACCACGCGCTGTGGGACCTGGCGGACGCAACGCTGACCGGGGAGGCGTTGGGCGCCTCGCTGGGTGTGGGGTTGGCGGTCGGTGACCTCGACGGAGACGGTCTCGGAGACGTGATGGCCGGTGCGCCGTTCGAGACGGGGGGAGGGGCCGCGTACGTGTTCTACGCGCCGACGACGGGCGACCACCCGACGTCGACGGCAGACGTGGCGGTGCGGGGGAGCGAGTCATGGCAGTGGTTGGGGTACGACGGCGCGATCGGCGACGTGGACGGCGACGGCGCGGCGGACCTCTCGGTGGGCGCCCCGTGGTCGGTGTACACGGGCCCCGAGCCCGGCCGGGTGCTGGTGTACACCGCCGTTGGCCCCGGGGAGTTGGACGACACGCAGGCGACGATCACGGTGGTGTCGGGGTCGACCGAGCCGGACGCCTTCGGGATGGCGATCGAAGGTGGGGACTTCGACGGGGATGGCCTGTACGACCTGGTGGTGGGCGCGCCGGTCGACCCGACCGGGAACGTGGAGGCGGGGTCGATCACCCTGGTGTACGGCGCGAGCCTGTGATCGTGGACCGGGGAACGCGCCGGAGTCGTCGCCTGGGTGTGGTCACCACGTCGGTCCGCTCAGTCGTAGGGCAGGCCCCGATCCTGCCCGGTGAACTCGTGCCTGTTGAGCTGCGGACCGGTCCAGTCACCGAGGACTCGCCCGTCGTGGGCGTCCACATACCAGCCGCTCTCTCGGATCGTTTTGCCGACCAGCGGTCGCACGATCCGGTACACCAGCACGGGCGCGTCCTCGAAAACGGGGCCGAACACCTGCACCCGTGCTGGTCCCTCCGGCGGGTACGCCAGCGTGTTGCCGATGCACGCCGCCACGGACGGCGACACCAGGTTGGACCCGTCGCAACGACCGGGTGACTCGCCATGCCTGCAGCTCTCCAGGTCCCGCGCGGAGACCGGGAGGGTCACGCGGTCCGGATACGCGTGTAGACAGGCCGCCGCGATCGCCGGCCACTGTTCGTAGGGGATCTCGTCTGCCCGCGCCAGATTCGAGCTGAACCACAGCACCATGCCGATCCCTATCCTATTGCTCGAGGTGGCACCGCCGGCCTACACGGCACGGGCTCCCTAAGCGTCCTCCGGCTCGAGGATCACCTCGAACCTCCCCACCGCCGGGTGCCACGCCGACACCTCCGCCCGCGCGATGTCGAACCACCAGCCGTGAATTTTCAAAGTTCCGGCTTTCATTCTTTCGGTCACGATCGGATACGTTTTCAAATGCTCGAGCTGCTGAAGAACG
>JBEBJC010000204.1:0-11054 GCA_040080105.1 Myxococcota bacterium | reverse complement strand
GACGCCGCTGAACTGGCGGCTCGCGGTCGAGAGAGGCGACATCGTCCCAAGGTCACCCGGCCGAGGTCTGTGAGCGAGTCGACCCCGGTGACTGGATACACCGCGCCTCCTCGGGAGAAGCCCCGAACGACAGCGGCTCCCCGAAGCTGAACTTGCCGCGCGGTGGGGAAGGCTTGACCGGTGGAGGCCGGTGCTGCGGCGGCAGCCCCTCCAGGAGCGTGTGCAGCGCCCCGATGGTGCCTGTCGCCACCGTGCCCATGGTCTCCCACTCCCCGCGCTCGGCGCACGCCCGGATGGCCGTCAGGAGACAGGTGGAGGCAGCGACGGCCGCCCGGACGTCGAGTCCGTTGCGCCGAGCGATGGGGTTGCCGAGGGCCTTGTCGAGCGCCTTCGGGTTGAGGCGCGGGTCCGGCTTTCTGGTGGGAAGGTCTCCCTGCCCTGGGCCCACCCACTCCCACAACAGGTTGGCAGCCACCTCCTCCGGAGTCGGCGGGTCCGGGGGCGGGGGCTTCGGGTACGCGATGTCCTTGAGAGGCAAGCCCTGCCAAGCGATGGGGAGCCGCACCGCGGCCTCGGCGAGTACGCCCACGCCAAGATCCCCTACCGGGTAGGACATCGTCGGCACTTCGGTCTTGATCGCCTCCAGTCGCAGACTATGCAGCCGCCGATACAGGTAGTCGGTGGACTCGGCGATCTTGTGACCATCCCGCCAGTCCTTGTGCCTGCCCTTCCCGAGTTCCAACATCCTCGCCGTGGAGATCGCCCCGAGCAGGCAGGCCACGATCGTGGTGGTGCGCACGGCTTTCCCGATCGCCGCGATCAGCGTGTCGACCTCCTCGTCGAGGATGAGGCGGTGATCGGCCGCGGTGATGTCCACGGGGGCGGCGGTGACGACATCCTCGGCCGGGTGGTCGTCGCCCGGGATCGCCTTCGACGACATCGTTGAAGGTCGGGTCGTCACAGGCTCGTCGAGAAGGTCGCCGAGAACCTCGGTGACGACGTCGATGCCGGGGTGTTCCGGCACGGTGTCGCAGTCCGTAGTCGACCCGGACTCGGTCGCTGCGTGGTTCGGGGAGGGGTCCGCCGGGGCTTCGGAGGTGGTGTCATCAGCAGAGGCGTGAACAGGAACACCGGGTGGCGACTTGGGGTGGCGCATGGTTCATCTCCACGACGTCTACGCCGAGACCGCGACCGCGTGGACCTCGGGATCGAACGATCTAGCTCGCGTTCCATGATTCCGGACCTCGGACGGACCTTCTCCCCTGGCGGACCACGTGAACCCTCGGGCCCCCTTCCCCTGGCTGGAGAAGTCTGGTAATCGTCGCCGACACCGCGAGGTCGTGGCGATGACGAGGCTCCCCGAGATGCTCACCCTGGCAGAGGCCGCGGAGATGCTCCGAATCGCCGAACGAACCTGCTACGAGCTTGCTCGTAAGCAGAGAATCCCCGCGGCGAAGGTCGGGGGGCAGTGGCGGATCCGACGCTCCGAACT
Source organism: Myxococcota bacterium (assembly GCA_040080105.1). GTDB lineage: Bacteria > Myxococcota_A > UBA796 > UBA796 > JACKER01. Next base: position 9,562 of record JBEBJC010000204.1, on the reverse strand, counting down.
GGACGCATGGCTCGACCGAGGTGGGGAAGCGGTCGAACTCCGCACCGAGGGTCCGCGCTGATGGCCACCCTGACCCTCCCCGACCTCGAACGCCACCTCTGGGGTGCCGCCGACCTGCTCCGGGGCTCCATCGACTCCGGCGATTTCAAGCACTACATCTTCGGGCTCTTGTTCTATAAGCGGCTCTGCGACGTCTGGACCGAGGAGTACGAGGAGCGGCTCGCCGAGTACAAGGACAAGGCCCTGGCCGCCGACCCCGAGGAGCACCGGTTCCACATTCCCGAGGGCTGCTTCTGGGCCGACGTGCGGAAGCAGTCGGTGGACATCGGCACCGCCCTGAACACCTCATTCCGAGCGATTGAAGACGCGAACCCCCGCCTCAAGGGCGTCTTCCAGGACGTGGACTTCGCCAACCGGGAGCGGTTCCCCGACCGCCTCCTCGAAGCCCTGCTCCAGCACTTCGAGAAGCATCGGATGCGGAAGGCCGACGTGGACTCCCGCATCCTCGGGGACGCCTACGAGTACCTGATCGCCAAGTTCGCAGACGACGCGGGCAAGAAGGGGGGTGAGTTCTACACCCCGAAGCAGGTCGTGCGGCTGATGGTCGAGCTTCTCCGTCCCGAGGAGGGGATGACCGTTTACGACCCCGCCTGCGGCTCGGGCGGCATGTTGCTCGAAGCCTTCCACTTCATGGAGCGGCACAAGAAGAATCCGAAGTCGCTCACCCTCTACGGGCAGGAGAAGAACCTCAACACCTGGGCGATCTGCAAGATGGCCCTGTTCCTCCATGACATCGACGACGCCTTCTTGGAAAGGGGAGATACCCTGCTCGGCCCGAAGCACCTCTCGGGGGAGAAGGTGCTGAAGCGGTTCGACCTGGTGTTGGCGAACCCCCCCTTCTCCTTGTCCCCCTGGGGCCACGAGGAGTGGAAGAAGGGCGACAAATTCGGCCGTGACACCTACGGCTGCCCGCCGAAGTCCTACGGCGACCTGGCCTTCGTGCAGCACATGGTCGCCTCCGTGAAGTCGGGCGGCCGGATGGCGGTCGTCGTCCCACACGGCGTGCTGTTCCGTGGGGGCGAAGAAGGGAAGATCCGGAAGGGGCTGCTTGAGGACGACCTCATCGAGGCGGTCGTGGGGCTCGGCGGGAACCTGTTCTACGGCACGGGCATCCCGGCGGCGGTGCTGTTCATCAACCGGAACAAGGTGGCGGCTCGCAAGGGGAAGGTGCTGATCGTCAACGGGGACAAGGACCTCGTGGAGGGGAAGAACCAGAACCACCTGTCCGACGCGAACGTGGCGAAGCTCTCCGAGGCGGTCCATCGGTTCACCGACGAGACCCTGTTCTGCAAGGTGGTGTCACTGGCCGAGGTTCGGGAGAACGACCACAACCTGAACATCACCCGGTACGTGCAGACCGAGGCCCCGCCGGACACCATCGACGTGAAGGCGGAGGTGGCGAAGCTGACGGAGTTGATCGGGAAACGGGACGAGGCCGAGGCGAAGATGCTGGGGTTCCTGAAGGAGCTTGGCTATGCCCGGTGAGGTGCCGAGCGGGTGGGAGCGGAGCACCCTCGGTCGCGTAGCGGAGGTGATCCTCGGGCAGTCTCCTCCCTCTGCCCTCTGCAATGGCGACGGTGTCGGCCTGCCGTTCTTCCAAGGGAACGCTGAGTTCGGCCCGCTCCATCCCATACCGAAGCAGTGGATCGTGGAGGAGTTCAAAGTTGCGGAGCCCACGGACGTGTTGTTGAGCGTTCGGGCTCCGGTGGGCGAACTGAACATCACGCTTGAACGCTGCGTTATCGGCCGAGGGCTCGCGGCTATCCGAGGAAGGTCGGCCGACCCCCGTTTCATGTACTACCTGCTTCACGAACGCCGGCACCTACTCGACTCCCTGGGACAAGGGAGCACGTTTGAGGCCATTAATGGCACCGACCTGCGTGGCCTCCCTGTGGTCACACCACCCCTCCCCGAGCAGAAGAAGATCGCCGCCATCCTCTCCTCCGTGGACGAGGCCATCCAAGCGACGCAGGCGGTCATCGACCAGACCCGGCGGGTCAAGGAGGGGCTGCTCCAAGACCTGCTGACCCGTGGCCTGCCGGGGCACACGCGGTTCAAGCAGACGGAGATCGGGGAGATTCCCGAGTCGTGGGAGGTCGGGGCGCTGGGCAGCGTGTGCGAGATGGTGACCAGCGGACCCCGGGGATGGGCCACGTACTATGCAGAGGCTGGGGACGTGTTCCTGCGATCCCAGAACATCAGGAATGGGTTCCTGGACTGGTCGGACAAGGCATATGTGGACCCGCCGACAGGTGCCGAGACGGAGCGAGCTAGGCTAGCACCGGGCGATATCCTGATCACGATAACGGGGAACAGCGTCGGGAACGTGAGCCTGTTTCCTGGTGTTGCAGGGAGCCAAGCCTACGCCAGTCAGCACGTCGGAGTCGTGCGACTGCAAGACAAGGGAATGGCGACATTCTTCGCTGCATACCTAAGTCCAGACGGGCCTGGGCAGAAGCAGTTGATGAAGGCGTTCTATGGGCAGAGCAAGCCGGGACTGAGTTTGGTCCAACTTCGCGACCTCCGAGTGCCGACCGTTCCGCCCGAAGAACGCAGGAGAATAGAGGGCGTTCTGGATTCAATGGCCCGTGCGGCGACCCAGCAAGCCGAGAAACTAACGACCCTGCTGCGGCTCAAAGCCGGACTCCTCCAAGACCTGCTCACCGGCAAGGTCCGGGTCACCCAGTGACCAGAGCCAACGAGTACACCCTGGTCGAGAAGCCCATCCTCGACCGACTCACTGGCTTCCACGGCTACCGCTACATCCACCCCGACGAGCACCCGATCCTCCGTCCCCGCGAGAACGAGGTGCTGTTCAAGCCCGTCCTGATCGCCGCCCTCGTCCGCATCAACGGCATCCCTCAGGACACCGCCGAGGCCATCTTCAACGACCTCGCCGGGCTCTCCGACAACCAGAGGTGGCTCGAAGTCCTGCGGGGTCACTATTCCCGCAAGGTCCCCGGCGAGGAGACCCACCGCACCATCCGGGTCATCGACTTCGACCACCCCGAGAACAACGACTTCGCCTGCACCAACCAGCTTCGGGTTCAAGGTGAAGTCGTCCGCAAGCCCGATGTCGTCGTGTACGTCAACGGCATCCCCCTCGTGGTCATCGAGGCGAAGTCCCCCCTGAGCCCTAGCCAGAACGCCTTCGACGCCATCGATCAGATCCGCTCCGCCGAGCGTGAAGTCCCCCGGCTGTTCCACAGCAACCTGTTCAACATCGCCACCAACGACATGACGTTCATGTACGGGGCCACCGGTGCCCCACACGAGCACTGGGCACGCTGGCGGGACCCCTGGCCCCGCAAGGCCGAGGAGTTCTCGAACGAAACCGAGAAGGGGCTCTACGCCCTGTTGGAGCCCTCTCGGCTCCTCGACATCCTCGCCCACTTCGTGGTGTTTGAGACCCGCGAGGGCAAGACCGTCAAGAAGCTCTGCCGCTACCAGCAGTTCCGGGCCGTGAACAAGATGGTGGAGCGGGTGGTGGACAACCAACACCGGGCGGGGCTCGTCTGGCACACCCAGGGCTCAGGCAAGAGCCTCACCATGGTGTTCGCCGCCCTCAAGTTGAAGTTCCATCGGGGTGTCGAGTCCGAGCGGTTGAAGAACCCGAACCTGCTGGTCATCACCGACCGCATCGACCTGCACAACCAGATCGCCGCCACCTTCGAGGCGTGTGGTCTGCCGAACCCCATCGCCGCCGAGTCCATCGACCAGCTTCGGCAGGTGGTGAGCGGCAACGTCTCGGGTCGCACCGTCATCTCCACGATCTTCAAGTTCCACTGGGATGACCCGAGGCTCCACTCCGACGTTCAGAAGCACCGGCAGGACGCCCTGCGTGACCTCGCCATCCCTGGCTCCGAGAACTGGATTCTGATGGTGGACGAGGCCCACCGCACCCAGGAGAAGGACCTCGGGGCCTACCTGCGGGCCATCCTGCCCCACGCTATGCGCTTCGGGTTCACTGGCACCCCCGTCAAGAAGGGGGACAAGGACACCTTCCAGAACTTCGGGGCCAAGGGGGAGACCTACCTCGACAAGTACGGGATCGACGACGCCGTGGCGGACGGGGCCACCGTGCCCATCTACTACCAGGGCCGGATGACCGAGTGGCACCTCCACGACAAGGAGATCGACGTCCTGTTCGATCAGTGGTTCTCCAACGAACCCGCCGAGAAGATCGAGGAGTTGAAGAAGCGGGGCGTCACCAAGGGGGACCTGGCCCGGTTCGGTCCCCGCATCGACCTCATCGCCGTGGACATCTGGGCTCACTTTCGCGCTCACGTCGCCCCGGACGGCTTCAAGGCTCAGATCTGCGCCATCGACCGCCTCGCCTGTGTCGCCTACAAGATGGCCCTCGACCAGGTGATCACCCGGTCGCTGATGAAGACCGAGAAGCTCGCCGAGGACGAGGCCAAGGCCAAGGCCACCTCGATGAGCGTGTGTGTGTACAGCCCCGGCCAGCACGACGGCGAACAGCACCCCGAGCTTGTGACCTACCAGGTCCCCCCCGAGGATGTGACGCCCAAGATCGTCCCGAAGTTCCTCGACCCGAAGGACCCCCTCAAGTTCATCATCGTGTGCAACAAGCTCCTGACGGGATTCGACGCCCCCATCGAGCAGGCGATGTACCTGGACAACCCGCTCACCGACCACAACCTCCTACAAGCCATCGCCCGCACGAACCGACGCTACGGGGCCAACAAAGACCACGGGCTCATCGTGGACTACATCGGGGTCAGCAAGAAGCTCTCCGAGGCGCTGGCGGCCTACCGGCAGGAGGACGTGCAGTCCGCGATGCGGGACGAGGACGAGCTTCACGACAAGCTCCGGGCCGCACACAAAGAGGTGATGGGGCTCATTGCGGGCGTGCCCCGGACTCGGGACGTGAAGGAGGACGTGAAGGCGGTCATCGCCCACCTCGGCACCGAGGACAGGTGGTTCATCTTCCGGGCCGCAGCAGACACCTTCCTGAAGGCCTACGGCACGTTGTCGCCGGACCCCAGGGTGCTGCCCTACCAGAGCGACCTCAAGTTCGTAGGGGCCATCCTGCCCTACGGGAGACTGCACTTCGAGAAGGTCGAGGAGACGGACTGGAAGAAGTACTCCGAGAAGATTCGGGCGATGCTCGACGAGCACCTCGAAGTCACGGGGCTCAAGACGGTGTGCAAGCTCCGCAGCCTCACCGACCCAGCCTTCTGGGGAGACTTCGGACAGCCCGAGGACATCAAGACCGCTGCCGTCCGCAAGCTGGCGGAGTTGAAGAAGGAGACCTCGGAGCGGGCCTCGAAGAACGCCGCCCGGTACGACAAGTTCTCCGACCGCATCAAGGCGTTGATCAAGCAATTCTCGGCGGGCCTCATCGATGCGAACAAGGTCCTGGACGAGACCGAGGTTATCGCGAAGGAGGTCCTCGCCGAGGACGAGGCCCACGTCGGGAGCGGGCTCAACGAGCGTGCCTACGGCATCGCCGCGATCTTGGAGAAGTTCAAGGGGGCGGTGCCGGATGTCGTGTCCGAGAGCGATGCCCCGGCCTACGGAGGCAAGGGGAACCCGTTGTCTCCCTTGCAGCAGGCCGCCGCCGACATCGACGCCCTGTACACGTCCGACGAGTCTGCACCGACCTACTGGCAGGACAAGACGGAACTCAAGAAGGAACTGCGGGGACAAGTCCGCCGCATCATCCAGGGGCTCTCCCTGGACGGGTGGCAGAAGCAGATCCCGTTGGAGGTGGAACACTACGCGGTGCTCCACTACTCGAAGCCCTGATGAACCTCACCATCGGGAACACGGTCATCCCCTACGAGGTGAGGGAGTCCGACAAGGCCACCCGCAAGAAGATCGTGGTCACCGCGGCCGGTGTCGAGGTGGTGGTCCCTACTGGGACTCCCCTCGACGGTCAGGATGGGGTCGTCCCCTACGTGTACCGGAAGCGCCGTTGGGTGTTCGACTCGGTCCGCGAGGTCGAGGAGAAGCACCGGGCGATGCTCAGCCAGCAGTGGGCGTCGGGGGCGAAGCTCCAGTATCGGGGTCGGTGGTTGATGCTCGACGTGCAGGTGGGAGACGTGCACGAGGTGGTGATCACCTGTCGGTCGAAGTTCCACGTCGTCGTTCCTGTGGCCCTCGGTGCGGTCGAGAGATTGGAGGTCATCCGGGCGGCCTTCGACCGATGGCTCCGCGAGCGGGCGCTCGATGAGGTCGAGCGGGTCGGGCACCACCACGAGGCCACCCTTGGGGTGCAGGCCACCGGGTACAGGCTGTCCGACGCACGGAGCCGCTGGGGTTCGTGCGGCAATGACGGGCTGATCCGGGTTCACTGGCGGCTCGTTCAGGCTCCCACCGCTGCCCTGGGGTACGTCGTCGCCCACGAGGTGGCCCACCTGGTGCACCGCAACCACTCCCCCGATTTCTGGGCCGTGCTGTCCAGAACCCTGCCTGACTGGGCGGAGCGGAAGTTGATGCTCGAACGATGGGAGGCGGAACATCGTGCCGTCTGAACCGACCGCTGTCTCTGGTTGCGAGCGGTACGCGCTTTTCGAGCGGGTCTGCGGCGTTTTCGGATGCGGACACATTTTGGTCCGACCAGTAGAAAGAATGTTCAGGAGGGGGGCGATGTTCGTGAGGGGCACCGGGGAGCCGATGAACCGCGACGCGGTGATCCAGATGTTCCTGGAACATGAGTTCAGTGCGAAGGCGCTGGGTAAACTCACGACCACGTTTGAGATCGAGGGCGGAAGGAAGCTGAAGAAAGCGGGAATGGCCAAGGCCGTCGGCAATCTGGTTGGCAGGTCGGACGAGGCCGTTGATGCGGCTCAAGCACAGTTCATCCCAGAGAACACACCGAAGCGGTGGTTGGCGATGCGGGTCAGGGACAACCCCATCAGCCTGGATGGCCTCCCCAAACATAAAGACGATCGGGCTTTCTTGAGCGGCTTCAACAATCCTGGCTGGTACGGGCCGTTCTCGTACCAGGGAGAGGAGGTCGTACGCCGGCACTACATCGGTGTCGTCATGCGACCATGGTTCACGGACGAAGGAAGCACGACCATCTCGCACACCGGGCGGTGGAACATCGCGGCCGTCGTCACACCGCGCCACGTGACGTTCCACTGGAAGAACACCCAGTACCCGAAGAACCACATCGGGCCGCTGCACTGGATCTACGTAAAGAAGGCGATCAACGACTTCATGGCCGGTTTGGGGCACGGCTGGCGTGAGCCGGACCTCAAGGGACTGATTCTCGACAAGGTGTGGCACAAGTATCGACAGGCCGCAGGTGCGTCCGACAGGTACCTGATGCATGACACCTACGTGTTTGCACAGGAGCAAGGGGTCTCTCTTCGCGCCGGGATACGAAAGGCAGACGCACGGGCGCTTGCGGACGGAGAGGAACCGACGAGCGGCGATTTCGATGCGGTCGATGACGACGAAGCGCACGACGGCGACGACGGCGGAGAACTGGACATCGTCCGGCTCACCCACATCACCGATCTCCTAGCAGAGACCGCCCTCAACATCCCCGGAATCCAGGTTCCTGGTGAGAAGGAGCGGGCCCTTGCCCGAGACGCTGTTCGGAACGCCTTCATCAAGGAGTGGACTACGAGGCAGTATGAGTGCCTGATCGTCGAGAAGCGCAACGCGCCTCAGAAGCGCCGGAAGCTTTACATGGCGAAGGCATTTTTCGGCTTCGATGCGAGTGGAGAAGGTAGCTTCCAGCATCTTAAGTGCGACGGTGACTACGGTAACTCGTGGGGAGCAGCCAGGTTCCTGCTGGGTGAGTTGGGTGTCTGGTAGCAGCGACATCAACGTCACTCCCGAGTTCCTGGCCTACAGCCAGGATGCTCTTGATGAACTATCGTCAAGGTTCTTCGCGAGGAAGAATCGTGCGGTCCTTCAAGCCGAGTTCGCGAACGCCGCGAACTGCGATCCTGCCGCTGCACTAGCCCTATTTCTTCACCTCGAACGACATGGGCTGGCCCGGGTCTGGGCCGTAGCGTACGAGGCCGCGTCCGGTCTGTACTGGTGCCGATTTCCACTCTCGCAGGGCCCGCCTCCTCTCCCTGCGGAGTTGGATGAGGCCGGCGGCCACGTCGTGATTTCGAGCCGAGATCAGCTTTGCTACGAGATCAGCGCCGTGATGAAGGTGTCGGCGCGCCTCGTCGCAGGTCCGACGAGATGACGACTACAAGGCCCAACGCCGACACCGTGCTCGACCTGATCAAGATGCTCATGATTTCCGGCCCACCAAGCAGTGGACCCGTGGGTGCGCTGGCGAGTTTCCTGTACGAGCCCCATGCGAAGTTGCCTGGATACGTGGCTAAGTTGCGACAGTTCGCCGATGGGAAACTGACACTAACGGCTAAGGAACAGGGCGACCTGCTGGAGCAGGTTGCCGCCCTGTGCTTCCGTGGGCTGCGAGACGCCCCGCTTCCCTTGAGCATCGCGGTACCGGACGCGCAACTCGACGTGTTGCAGATGGGAGACACACGGGCAGGCTGGATGGGTCTTGCGTGGCTCCTGGGGTTTCCCCCAGGGCGCAGGAACATCGTGGCAGAATGCAAGTGCTACGGTCCAACTGCCAGAAGCGTTGCGAAGGGCCGGCCAAAGGGCGATGGGGTCCCGCAGCGAGAGTATGCCCGCCTCGGCGGTTTGATGCAGACGAGCCTCTCCGATGCTGTCGGCTTGGGGGTCATGTTTTCGTTGTGGGGTGGGACGGGCGCTGGGCCGCAAGCGCCGTCGGAGTCACGGCTGTTCCGCATCAAGTATCACGCTCGGCACGATGTACCGATCGTCGATGTGACGCTCAAGGATGTGGAGGAGCACTGCCTGACCAACGGTGGCTTCGTAGAGTTGCTGTTCGCAAAGATTTCGGAACTAACGGTACTTTCGACAATGGAGTTGATCGACCCGGGCAAGACGCCGACGATCGAGAGGACGCTTCCGAAGCACCTTGCCGAGGTTCTCTTGTGACCCCGAGTGGCGACGCGATATCAGCCTCTCGCCTTGGAATCCGCCCTGGCCGGCCGCCTTGGTCGGCCGCCTGGGAAGGGGTTTCGACACCGCGGGTCCATCCGCCAGCCTTTCCGGCGTAGGGTTGGTGGAGGCCGGCATGGTCGGAGACCAAGACATCATCGGTGCCCTCGATGCCGCACTCGACGCGGTGGTGGACCCGGATCACCGTGACCTACTCATTGACCTCGCCGACGCCGGGAACGGCCTCACGGCACGCTCCGGCGGTCAACCGTGAACGTCCGACGGTACCTCGACATGCGCAACAGCCCTGAAGACCCTGATCGAGCCGCCCTGCGCTACCACCTGCACGAGGCCCTCGAACACTGCCTGTCGTCGCTGCTCCTGCACTTTCCGGTAGGGGACCTCGAACTGCCGGTGAACGCTGTACGTATCCAGTCACCGGGGTCGACTCGCTCACAGACCTCGGCCGGGTGACCTTGGGACGATGTCGCCTCTCTCGACCGCGAGCCGCCAGTTCAGCGGCGTC
>JBEBJC010001243.1:0-2357 GCA_040080105.1 Myxococcota bacterium | reverse complement strand
GCGTAGGTGGTCCCGCCGAGGATCAGCCCGGTGAGCCGGGTCCAACCGACCTCACACGCGAGCGCCGCCAACCCGCCGAGCCCGGCGACCGCCACCGCCACCGGGTCGGGCCGCATCCGGTGCGCTTCGTCCAGGTCGAGGTCGTCGCCCACCGGCAGCGGGCGAGCGCGCGGATCGAGGGCCAGCGCCCCGAGCCCGAGCGCGAGGTTGCCGGCGGCTGCGAGCCGCGCGGTCGCGAGCGCCCCGAGGGTGGGCAGCGCGACCAGGCCGGCGAGCAGGGTCCCGACCACCGCGCCGAGCGTGTTCACCGCGTACAGCGCCGCGACCCGGTCGCCCATCGTCCCGAGGTTGTCGGCATACAGCCTCGACAGGAGCGGCAGGGTCGCCCCCATCGCCAGGGTCGGGGGCAGCAGCAGCGCCGCGGCGAGGAGCCCGTGGACGAGGTCGGCGGCCGGCCACCCCGAGCTGGCGACGTACAGCGGGGTGATCGCGCGCACCCCGAGCGGGAACCCGAGGGCCCACGCGCCGATCCCGAGCTCGAGCCAGCCGTACACCCACAGCGGGCGGCGGACCCGGCGGGCGTACCGGCTGCCGAGCGCGCCGCCGAGCCCGAGCCCGCCCATGAACGCGGCCAGCACCACCGAGATCGCGAAGCTCGACGTGCCGAGCACCAGGTGGAGCTGCCGCGCCCACACCGTCTGGTACACGAGCGAGGTCGCGCCCGACACGAAGAACAGCGGCAGCAGCGGGGCCCGCGCCGGCGGAGACCCGTCTGGTTCGTCGATCACAACGAGAACCGCTCGCCGTCCTGCGCCACCGTCATCCCCGCCTCCGCCACCCGCGCCCACTCCTCCGACCGCGGATCGAGCAGCGGGTTCGTGTGGTTCAGGTGAACGAACGCGACCTTCGCCCGCTCGCGCGCCGGGAGCCCGCGCAGGCGCGCGATCGTGTCCTCGACGAACGGGTGGGCGACCTGACCCCGCCACGGGATCTCGCCCGGGGAGAAGAACGTGGCGTCGAGGTACGCCCGGTCGACCCGCGCGATCCACTCGGCCGGGTCGACCTCGTCGTCCCACCGGTCGATGTCGGGCAGGTACAGCGCCCGGCGGCTCGGCCCGGCGAGCTCGAACGCCACCGTCTCCGACCACGGGCCGCGGTGTGACACCCGGCGCGGGGTCGCGGTGGTGCGCGGGCCGAGCGGCACCGGCTCGCCGTCGACCAGCGGCAGCAGCTTCACCTGGCCGTCGGTCTCGAGCGCGCACCACGGGGCGTTGTCTCGCAGGAACGCCGTCATCCCGGGCATCGCGAACACCGGCACCTGCTGCGGGCACCACGCCTCGGGCCCGAGGTGCAGCAGCCCCGTGTAGTGCCCGGAGTGCGCGTGGGTGAGCAAGATCCCGTGCAGCGGCGGGCCTCCCACGTCGCGCAGCTGGGACGGCAGGTCGGGGGTGCAGTCGACCAGGAACCGGTGGTCTCCGTCGCGCACCCCGAGGCACGCGACCCGCGCCCGCGCGCCCGACGTCCACGCCGGGGCGCAGCACGGCCGCACGCACCCGGCCTGGGGGAACCCGCCGTCCTGGGTCACCCCCAGCACCACCAGCTCGGGGTCCCCCGTCATTTGCACACTCCGTCGAACACCGAGCGAACGCTGGCCGCGTCGAGGTCGAACCGCGCGGTGCCCGATTGGGTGGGGCTCGTGGGGTAGGTCAGCTCCAGCCGGTCGGCCGCGAGCACCTCACGCGGCCGCAGCCGCGGCAGACCCAGCGCGCCCGGGATCGTCTCGTGTGCGATCCCCCGCAGCGCCTCCCGGCGGTCGTCGAGGGACAGCGTGACCTCGAGCTTGTCGGCGGGGAACCCGGGCAGCCCCGACCGCAGCACCACCCGGTCGCCGCTCGCCCCGCACATCACCAGCAGCAGCGGCTGGGTCTCGACCCCGCCCGGCCCCCACACCGACCCGTTCGCCGGCAGCGTGGCGCTCACCGACGCCCGGTTCGGGCTGGACCCGGGGACCCGCTGCACCTCCCACCGGCCGTGCCTCTCCACCGCCGACGGAGGCGCGGACGGCGCCGGCGGGGGCAGGGGGCGCGCGCGCGGTCGACCCGACACGACCCCGCCTTCGTCGACCTCGGTCGCGGTGTCGAGCAGCGGGCCGGACGAGGCCACCGGGCGCGGCGCCGGCGCGGGGGCCGGTCGCGCGGGCTGGCCAATCGCGCCCCCGGCCGAGGCCAGGGCCACGAGCACGGTCAGTGCCGCCATTCGCATGGCGCGAGCATATACTCTTCGGCGTGTCTTTGCTGCCGTGGATGCAATGGCTGGCCGAGCAGCCGTGGAGTATCGATCTGCGCGAGTCCCTGTTC
>JBEBJC010001242.1:0-2359 GCA_040080105.1 Myxococcota bacterium | reverse complement strand
GGGCTCGACGTGGCCGCGATCACCGACCACGACCACTGGGGCCTCCGGTACCTCGACCGCAGCCCCGACCTGCGGCAGCGGATCCTCGACGCCACCGCCCAGGCCTACGTCCCCGGCCAGTTCGTCACGGTGGACGGCTACGAGTGGACCAGCTGGGCCTGGGGTCACCGGCACGTCCTGTGGTTCGACGGGCCCGGGACCTGGCTCTCCTCGATGGACGAGGCCTCCGACACGCCGGCCGAGCTCCAGGCCGGGCTCCAGGGCCGCGAGGCGCTGATCGTGCGCCACCACCCGGCCGGCGGGCCGGTCGCCGTGGACTGGTCGTTCCCGGTCGACCCGGTCCTGGAGCCGGTGGTGGAGATCGCGTCGGTCCACGGCCAGTCGGAGTCCGAGTCGCTGCCGGGCGCGATCTACGACTCGGTCCCCGGGGCGTTCGTGGACCAGCAGCTCGCGAGCGGCGCCCGGTTCGGGCTGATCGGGTCGACCGACGGCCACGACGGCCACCCGGGGCTCGCCCAGCTCGCCGGTGGGTCGGGGGGCCTGTGCGCGCTGGAGGGGGCCAGCCCCACCCGCGGGTCGGTGCTCGAGACCCTGCGGGCGCGCAGGGTGTACGCCACCAACGGTCCTCGGATCGTGCTCCGGGTCGACGCTGGCGGGGCGACGATGGGAAGCACGCTCCCCGGCGGCGCCGGACCCGTCCCGCTCGACGTGCGGGTGGTGGGCACCGCCCCGATCGAGCGGATCGAGCTCGTGCGCCGGTCCGGGGTGGTCGGCAGCGCGCCCGGCGCCGGCGCGGTCGCCCACGCCGCGTTCGAGGTGGACCCGATCCCCGGAGACCGGGTGTGGGTGCGGGTGATCCAGGTCGACGGCGGCCTCGCGTGGTCGAGCCCGATCGCGTTCGAGCCGTGACGGCGGCCGACCGGTGCTTAAGCTGTGCGAGGTGAGGTGCGGGTGGGGTGGGAGGAGGTTGTGGTCGGGTTCGACGTGCGGGTCGGGTTCGACCGCGTCCCCGAGCGGTGGGACGACGAGCGGCGCGACTCGTACCTGCTCCGGCCGGAGGTGGTCGCGCCACTGTCGGTCGACGAGGCGGTGTGGCCCCGGCCGAACAGCTCGCTCGACGAGGGCCGGTTCGAGGTGCTGACCCCGCAGTACGCCAGCGTCGAGGACGCGCTGGCCGCGGCGCGCGAGCACGAGGTGGTGATCGCGATCTCGCAGTGGCGCGGGCCCGGGGAGCCCGAGATCCCCGCCGGGCCGGCGTGGCCGATGCGGGTCGACCCGGGGTGGACCCTGCTCGGGTGGGACGTGGTCGACGGCGTGTTCCCGTCCGGGATCTCGAACTGCCAGTTCCGCGCCGAGGAGGTGCTGGACTGGCGCGCGCGGTGGGCCGACAAGTTCAACCCGCACCACCTGTTCGACGACCTGCCGACCGCGTTCGCGTGGCGCGACGCCACCGGCCGGCGGGTGCCCGAGCACGCGCCGTTCGCGGTGCAGGGGTTGTACCTGGTCCGCCCGCCGCGGTAGGACCGGTCCCAGGGGGGGCCGGTGACGGTGACCGTCGACGGAGCCGAGCTCGAGGTGGAGGTCCGGGGCGAGGGCGCGCCGGTGGTGTGCCTGCACGCGGGCATCGCCGACAGCCGGATGTGGAGCCTGCAGGACCCGGCGCGGTGGGGGCGGATGGTCACGTGGGACCGGCGCGGGTTCGGCCGCTCGCGCGCGGGCCCCGCCCCGTGGTCGCCGGTGGCCGACGCGGTGGCGGTGGTCGACGCCCTCGGGATCGAGCGCGCGGTGTGGATGGGCTGCTCGATGGGCGGCCGCCTGGCGATCGAGGTCGCGCTGGCGCACCCGGAGCGCGTGTCGGCGCTGGTGCTGGTCGCGCCGGCGGTGAGCGGGGCCCCGTTCGACGACGGGGTCGACCCCGCGCTGATCGAGCGGTACGAGGCGCTCGAGCAGGGCGCGGACCCCGAGGCGCTGGTGGCGTTCGAGACGTGGTTCTGGCTCGACGGCACGGCGTCGCCGGTCGGTCGGGTCGACGGGCCGGCGCGCGCGCTGGTCGAGCAGATGAACCGGCAGCGCCTCTCGCTGTCGGCCGGTCCGCCGCAGTGGCCGGACGGCGCGTGGCAGCAGCTCGAGCGGCTCCCCCCGACCGTGCTGGCGTGGGGCTCCGCCGACGCGCCCGGGCTGGTGCGGATGTTCGAGGCCGCCGCGCTCCGGGTGCCGCGGGTCGAGCGGGTCGTGTTCGACGGCGCCGCCCACTTCCCGAACCTCGAGGACCCGCGCGGGTTCGACGCGCGGGCGCGGGCGGCCCTCGACCGGGTCACCGCTTCCAGCTGACCCCGGCCGACGCGCTGTTCCCGACCTT
>JBEBJC010000203.1:0-11085 GCA_040080105.1 Myxococcota bacterium | reverse complement strand
CCATTTCGGGTTCGATTCCCATTGGGGAGCGCACGCGAACGACCTGCGCTGGTACCTGTACGCCCGGGCGCGCGATCGGTGAGGCGGTCACTGTGGCCCCCACAGCCCCATCAGGATCCCGATCTACAAGAAGGAGACGTGGTCCACGGCGACGAACGGGGGACCGCCGGCGACGGGGTACGTCCGCACCAGCTCCTGGACGACCAGCGCGGCCAACCTCACCTCGTCTGGGCAAGCTACCACCAGGCGAACCTGCTGGGTCGACAGGGTGAGCGTGTGATCTCCGGGGGCATGGCGACCTGAACGGTTCGAGAGGTCTGCGTGCTACAGTCCGCGGTCGTGACGCCCAAGAGCCACACCCTCGCCGGCGTGTTGTCCCGGCTGAACCAACGCGACGATCCCGAGCTCGCGCGGCGGTTGGACGCGGCGTTCGGGAAACACGAGGCGCGCTTGCACTCGCTGTGCCGCAGGGAGCTGCCCGGCAGACCGGAGGCCGAGCGCGAGGAGATCGTGCAAGACACCTTGGCGACCGCCTGGCAGTCGCTGTCGACCTACCGCCCCGAACGTCCCTTCCTCGCGTTCCTCGAGGCCATCTTGTATCACAAGTGCGCCAACGCGAGGCGCAAGCGGAGGGACTGCCTGTCGGAGGACGGCCTCTTCGAGCCGGTCTCGGAGGCGCCGAGCGCGCTGGACGTGTTGGGTGCGGGGGAGCGGGCCGCGCTCGTGGAGGCGGCCTATCGAGCGGTGCTCGAGCCGAAGGAGCAAGAGGTCGCCCACCTGCGCTGGGTGCTGCACTACGCGTTCGACGAGGTCGTCGTGATGGCAGACCTCGGGGATGCCGACGAGGTGCGGGTGATCCTGCAACGCTGCAAGAGGCGGATCGCGAAGGAGCTCGAGCGGCTGCTGGCGGAGCGGGGCCTGACGCGGTCCTTCCTCGGTCTGGGGGTCCGGTGAAGTTGACCCCTTCGGTCGGGTACGGCACCGTACGCCAACCCGGAGCGGAGAGCCACGACAGCATCAGGGTGTTCGAGCTCCGGGGCCAGACGTTCGCGGTCGTCTGCGAAGGCCGCGGGCGGGGCGACGCCGGGGCGTGCGCGCAGGCGTTGCGGTCCCTGCGCGCCGCCTTGGAAGACATCACTGACGCCAACCCAGAGGCGGCCCTCACGGAGGCCATCCGGCACGCCAACGCTGCGCTCGGTCGTGCCCCCGGCAGCAGCGGCACCGTCGTCGCTGCGGTCATCACTGCCGACTCGGCGATCATCGCCCATGTCGGCGACGCCCGGGCCTACCTGGTTCGCTCCGGGAAGATCGGCCAGCTCACCCGGGACCACACCATGGTCAACCTGTTCGTGGACGCCGAGCTGCTCTCCGAGGAAGACGCAGCGACCCACCCGGAAGCCCACCAACTGTCGCGTGCGCTCGGCGTCGAACCGCAGGTGGAGGCCGACGTCGCCGAACCCGTGGTGCTCAAGCGCGACGACGTGATCCTCCTCTGCTCGGGTGTGGTGAACAAGTTCATCGAGGACTGGCAGCTCGCCGGGCAGGACTGGTCGCTTGCTCAGTCGGGCGTCGACGGTGTCCTGCGCCTCGCCGCCGAACGTGGCGCGGAGCGCGCGACCGTGGTGGCCGTGCGGATGGGGCCATCCGCCGGCTGGTGGCACGAGTTCCAGGATCTGCGACATGGGGACTGCCTCATCGCCCGAGACGACGGGAGCGTGGGGCCACGCTACCAGGCCCTGCGCGCGCGACCGCACCCTCGCTTCCTCTCCGTCGTCGGGGCCGACGGAGCGCCCCATTGGCTGCTCGGCGAACGCCCGGCGGGAGGCGTGTTGTCCGACCAGCTCCCCTTGCCTCCGCGAGCGGTGCTTCGCCTCGGCATGGACGTGTGCGAAGCGATCTCGACCTCGCGCCGCCTCGGCTGGCCCGACCCGACCCTCGACGTACGCCAGATCTGGGTCGAAGCCCACGGGTCCTTCCGCATGGCGCTGTCGGGCATCGAGGGGCCGACCGCGACGGTCGAAGGGGTCTTCCGCTTGCTCGTCGACGTCGGGGCGCCCGAGACGTTGCGACCATTGGCCCTCTTCGCGCTCGCGGGCGAGCATACCCTCCCCGCGCTCGGGAAGGTCTTCGCGACGCTGTGGGCGAACGCCCCCGCCGACCCGGAGGTCTGGCCGGTTCACCCCGCGGCAGACTTCGAGCTGTCGAACGAGGCCGTCCACGTCGCGGTGGCGCAGCGCGCGGGTCACGGGAAGATGGGGGATCCGCCTCCATCGTCCCCTGGAGTCGGTCTCTCTCTGGGTGAACGACCCCTTCCGCGAGGCGTCGCCCACCACTGTCACCGTGGCGGACCTGAACGGCTGGCAGCCGCTCCCTCTGGACCACACTCGCTTCCTGGCCGCTGCTGCTGGCCCGCCGTCTGCTCTCCCCGCGGAGGCGACCGGCACGGCGGCGCCGAGGGTCCTCGGGGTCGGGCTGACGATTATGCGGTTGGCGTACGTTCGCCAATCGGCCCCGGGGCTCCTGTGCAACACGCCGCTCGAAGACGCCGAGGCGGCGCTGTCGCCCTCGGCCCCCGATCTCGTGCTCGTCGAGATCGACTCGCTCACGAGCGAGCTCTCGGCCTTCGCAGCCCGCTTGGCGGAGCGCTGGCCGTCCACCCGACGCGTCGCCCTCGCGACCGACGACAGCCGAGAGCTGACGCGTGCTTGTTTCCGGGCGGGGTACCAGGACCTGATCGCGTGGCCCATGGAGCAAGCGCGGCTCGGGGAGATGCTCCAGCGCGTCGTGCCGGCCGCCGATGTGTTCGGCCCGTACCGGGTCGAGCGCGAGCTCGGCTCGGGGGGCATGGGCGTCGTGTTCCAGGTCACCGAGCGGACCACCGGCGAGCGTCGCGCGCTCAAGGTGTTGCGGGAGGGGCGCGGAATCGACGAGGGCCGGCGAGCGCGGTTGCGTGGCGAGGCGCGCCTGCAGCTCGAGTTGCAACACCCGAACGTGGTCGGCGCCTACGGGGTGCTCGAGCACGACCGGCAGTTGGGGCTGCTGATGGAGCACGTCGACGGGCCCACGCTCTCCGAGTGGCTCCAGCGCAGGGGGAGCCTGCCCCTCGAGGAGATCGATCGGTTGGGGCGCGGGATCCTGCGCGGAGTCGCCGCGGCGCACGCCCGCGGCTGGGTCCACCGCGACCTCAAACCGAGCAACGTGCTGTTGGCGCCGGCCGAGCGCGGCTTCGTGCCGAAGGTCTCCGACTTCGGTCTAGCGCGGGTGATGGGCGAGGCGGCGAGCGGCGCTACCACCCAACAGGGCATCGGCACGGTCCGGTACATGTCGCTCGAGCAGCTCTGCGGCGCGGATCCCGAGCTTCGGATGGATGTGTTCTCGCTCGGCGCGATCTTGTTCGAGCTGGTGGAGGGGCGGCCCGCCTTCGACGACATCCCGCAGTGGCTGACCGCCATCCGGGCCGGGCGCTGCCCGAGCCCCACCCGGTCGATCCCCGATCGGATGCGGCAGGCCATCACCCGAGCGCTCGCGGATCGCGAGGAGCGCCTCCCGGACGCCATCGCGTTGCTCGACTGCTGGGAAGCGGGGACCCCCGAGCCGCTCGCAACGACCTCCGCGGCCGAGGAGCACCTGCGCCCCGAGCGCTTCGGGAAGCGGCTCACCGAAGAGGAGCAAGCTCACCTGTTGCTGTGCGCCCGGTGCCGGGTCGAACACCGCCGATCCGACCTCCACGCGGACGGGGGCCCGGACGACCGCGAGCCGAGCGAGTTCTTCTCCAGGTGGCTCCGGATCCATCGCGCGGACGGGTGCTTCTTCGACGACCCGTCGATCTTGTGGCGTTCGGGCCTCGCGGCGCACGTCAACGCGGAAGGAGCGGCGCGTGTGGTCGTGGTCCTCTCGCCCGAGGACGTGGCGCTGGCGCCCGAAGGCTGGTGGGAGCGCGCCGACGAGTGGCTCGGCCGCGTGTTGCCCGACGCGCGGGTGCATCGAGAGGCGGAGCTTCCCGACCTGGAGCCGGGGAGCTTCGCCACCTTCGTCTTCCCGCGCACCCGCGCTTCGGGACATCGCCTCGTCCAGCTCGCCCTGCCAGGGGTCTGGGAGGGGGATCGTCAGGTGGGCCGGCTGTCCGAGGACCAGGCCACGTTCACGCTCGGCAACCACTGGCTCGACGACTTCTCCCACCCGGCCCTGCCGTGTGCGGCGTGGTGTCGCATCGACTGGTCGGACGCGACCGCGCCCAAGCTGTCGTTCGCTCATGGCCATCTCGCCGAGGTCCGTCGTGGGGTCGCGCTCGTCTCGGCCCCGGCCGCCCTGGGGACGCGGGTTGTCCTCACGAGGGTCTTCGGCAAGCTCCTCGGTTCGAAGGCCGCGTACATTGCGAACCTCGAGCAGTACATGCTCGTGGAGCGGATCCGAGACGAAGGATTCGAGGAGGTGTTCCGGGCGTACGATCCCGAGCGGAACGACTGGTGCGCAGTCAGGCGAGTAGCGCCGGCGTTTTCGGAGAACCCCCAACTCCGGAAGCGGTTCGAACGCGCGGGAAGGATTCTGCTGGGCTTCGCGCACCCCAACCTCACCAGGGTCTACGCTGTGGGCACCGATCTAGCCCTCGATACCCCATTCCAAGTGATGGAGTACGCCGAGGGTGGCTCGGCTATCGATTGGCTCGATCGCAACCAGATGCCCATGCCGCCCAAGATGGCGGTGAGGCTCGTCCTTCAGGCGTGCCGGGGCGTCCACTATGCTCACGAGCAAGGGGTGCTCCACCGGGACATCAAGCCGCAGTGTCTGGAGCTCGACCGACACGGCACCTGTAAGCTCGGCGGCTTCACCATCTGCAAAGATCTCTCCGCGACCGAGGCGCTGACGAAGACCGGCTCCGTCATGGGCACGGTGGGCTACATGGCTCCCGAGCAGCACGAGAGCCCGAAGCACGCCGACGTCCGCTCCGACGTCTACTCGCTCGCGGCGACCCTCTACACCCTCGTCCACGGTGAGGCCGTGCATCACCTCTTCATGGCCGAGGACCGTGACTTCCAGGGGATCCCGCGCGAGCTCGCCGAGGTGATCCGCCGCGCTGCGCAGTTCGTGCCCAACAATCGATACCCGACCGTGGCCGTGCTCGCCGACGCCCTGACGCAGATCCTGCCGCTGCTCCCCGAGGATCCGGTCGGCACCCCTCCGTTGGTCGCGAGCGTCAAGCGCGACCGCACCTACCTTGGGTGATCGCGGTCAGGACGGGCGAGAGGCGTACACGCGGTAGGCCTCGATCCGCCGCGCGAGGCGCACGGACGAAGCGCTCCCAGCCGGGGATGGCCTGGACCTCGTCGAGGGCGAGCCACACCGGACCGGTGGCGGCGTCCGGATATCGGCGAAACCAGGCGTCGAGCAGTCCGCCCAACGTAGAGGCGTCGATGCCCATCAGACGCTCGTCTTCGAACGAGAGGTACAACGTGCGGCCGACGGGTACGCCGGCTGCGCGCTCGGCAGCGATCTCCCCGAGGAGCTGCCAGGTCTTTCCGGAACGACGCATCCCGATCAGCGCATCGGCCTTTCCCGGGATGCCACGCGTTCGGACCCGGCGCGGGGTGATGGTCGGCAGGACGCGCGCGCCCCACTCTGCCACGAGCTCGTCCCAGATCACGATCTTTCCCTCGTTCAGGGACAGTATTACTCGAATCTTTCCCTGTAGCCGATGGACGACGCGGCCATGCTCCACCAGGCGAGACGTGCGGCTCCCACCGAGCGCCCGCACGAGGAGGAGCCCGCAGGCGACCAGCCCGGCCGCCCGCGCTGACCCAGACCGGCTGTCGAGCAGATACGGTTGCGCCGGTGAGCCCTCTCCGCGTCGAAATCCCCCGCGATCGCCTGCACGCGCTGCGGCGCAGGCTCGCACGCTCCCACCTCGCGCTGGGCGCCCTGTCGGCGACGCTGGTCGCCACGATCGGAGGCGTGGTCGCTCGCCTCGATCTCGGCGCGAGCGACGCCGACCTGTGCGTGCTGGTGTCGCTGCTCGTCCCGTTCGGCGTCGGGCTCGCCGGCGCCGCGCAAGCGTGGCGCGGCGCCGTGGCCCATCACCTGGCCGGTGGCCCGACCGGCGACGTCTGGGCGGCTCCCGCGGCCAGCCCGGCCGGAGACCTGGTGGTGGAGATCGAAGGCGGCCGGATCCGCGCGTCGAGCGGCACCGTCGACGTCGTTCCACCCCAGCCCATCCGAGGAGCGCGCGTCTTTCCGCACCACGTCAGCGTCCTGTCGACCGAGGCGCCGCTCGTGCTCGATCTGCCGCTCGACGACGCCGAGCAGCGCTCCCTCCTCGAAGCCCTCCCCGAGGGTCTCCCCGTCACCCGTCACCACTCGATCCCCCGGGCCGGCTGCGCCGATCTTCGTCTCGGACGTCGCGCAGCTCGCGGCCTACGGAGAGGTCGCGCTCCGGGTTCCTTCCGGTCAGCCGTCGAGCACGATCGACAAGCAGGTGAGCGAGCCGTCACCCGCGCGCAGCTCGCCGAGCTCGACCTCGCGCACCACGAACCCGCGCGCGCGGAGCGCCTGGGTCACCCGAGGGAACCCGGCGCCGACCACGACCTTCCCGTCGTGACCGACCACGTTCGCTGCCCACGCGTCTTCGGGGTGCACCGGCAGCACCTCCGCCCACCGCTCGAGCGCCACCGCGGGCGACGCGAGCACGAGCCCGGGCCCCGGGCTCGCGCACACGCACTTCAGGTGCAGCACCCCCGGCGGCAGCGGCACCGAGACCACCTCGAGCGCCGGGAACGCGGCCGCGAGCGCCGCAGCGCCGCTGTCGTCGGTGCGGGCCGACCGACCGACCAGCAGGGTGTCGCCGACCCGCAGCACGTCGCCCCCGTCGAGTGACGCGGGCGCGGACATCCGCACCACCTCGAGCCCGAGGGAGCCGAGCGCCTCGGCCACCCGACCCGCCTCCGCGCGCCGCCCGCGGTGGCCGCTGCGGGTGATCAGCGCCCGCCGGCCGACCACCACCGCCTGGTCCTCCACGAACACCGCGTCGGGGTGTGACGGATCGGGCTCGAGCGCGACCACGCGGTGGCCGAGCCACTGCAGCGCGTCGACGTACGCCGCGTGCTGGTCGCGCGCCCGCGCCAGGTCGAGCGGCCGCGTCGGGTCGGGTCGGGTCGCCGCGCCGTATGCGTCGGTGACCGCCGAGACCAGCGCGATCACGGGTCGCCCCAGGCCACGTCGACCTCGTCGTCGTCGAGGGTCACCCGCAGCCGAACCGGGGTGTCGGTCCGCAGCCCGCGCTCCTCACCCCACGCGCACACCAGCCGGCCCCAGTGGTCGGCGCGCCCGGGGGCGTTGGTCAACACCAACCCGTCGTCGAGCTCGGACTCGAACCACACGAGCGCGCCGGCGGCGGGCCCGGGTCGGGTCGGCGTCACCTCGACCACCACCTCGTCGGGCGGCTCGTCGTCCTCGCCGAGCGCCACGTCCCACACCAGGGCCGAGCTGCTCACCACCTCGTCGTCGGCGCTGAAGTACCGGTACGACTCGTCGATCGCGAGCGCTTCCAGCAGGCCGTCGAGCCGGAGCCCGAACCGCTCGCCCAGCCCGCGGACCTCGGCCCCGGCGAGCCTCGCCTCGCGCGCGCTGTCGGGCGCGGCGACCACCGCCGCGTACACCCGCAGCCGGCGCGGGGCGAGCCGACCCGGCGGGCCCACCCACCGCCGCGCCGCCGCCATCGCCGACACCACCCCCTCGTAGAACGGATCGGCGTTCAGCAGCTCCGAGAACGCGAGATCGACCGGGCGCGGCTCGAGGTCCTCGATCCGCGACGGCAACACCTCGATCACCCCGCCGAGCCCGTTGTCGCGCACCACCTGCTCGGCGACCTCCGCCATCTCGGTCGGCTCGATCGCCCACACCTTGCGCGCCCCGAGCTTCGCCGCCACCAGCGACAACAGCCCGGTGCCACACCCGACCTCGGCCACCGTGGCCCCCGGAGCGTGGCGCTCGAGCAGCGTGATCAGCGCCCGGTTCCGATCCGGATCGGACAGCAACCGCAGGTGCTCCCACGGGCTCGCGAACCCTCCTGGCGTCATCCGACCTCCTCGCCGCGCGGCGGCGCGGCGTCCCTGATACCATGGCCCCCACGGAGGGGTCGGTGGCGTTGTCGTTCGGGCCGGGCGACATCGCCCCCGGCGAGCCGGCAGACAAGGTGGCGGCCGCGCTCGCGCGGTTCCGGTGCGACACGGCCGAAACCGAAGCGGCGTTCGATCGAGGATACCGCCTGCTCGACGCGCAGTTCGGCCCGCTGAACGAGCTCGAGCGGCGCGAGGTGCTCGACCGGTGGTTCCGCCTCGGCTCGCTGTCTCCGCCCGACGCGCAGATCCGCGCGCACTACCACCTGCTGACCGTGTTCGACCGGGACGGGCGGGTGGCGGCGGTGCGCGACGGGTTCTCCGCGGTCGACGCCGGCGCGGCGCGGGTGGTCGAGCTGATGTCGCACAGCCTGGTCCTGCCGGAGTGGCGGCGCACCGGGGTGGCGGCGCTGCTGCGCGCGGCGCCGGTGGTGTACGCGCGGTCCCACGGGCTCCCGGGGGCCGAGCTCACCGTGGTGGCCGAGATGGAGATGGTCGAGCCCCACGCCTCCGACACGGTGATCCGGCTCGTCGCGTACGGGCGCGCCGGGTTCCGAGTGGTCGACCCCACGGTGATGACCTACGCCCAACCCGACTTCCGCGACGTGGACGCGCTGGGGATCGCCGCGGTACCGCTCCCGTTCCTGCTGGTCGTGCGCCAGGTCGGCCAGGAGTCGGCCGACACGATCGCCGCCGCGCGGGCGACCGCGATCATCGACCACCTCGGCGCGGTCCACCGCCCCTCGGTGTCGGCCGCGCAGATGGACGAGATCCGGGCGGTGGCGCTGCACCGGTTCGACCCGACCGGCGCGGACCTGCCGCTGCTGCCCCTCCCCCGCTCGGTCGACGACGCGGAGCGGCTCGCCCCGCTCCTGCGCGACCACCTGATCGACCGCTACCCCGACGCCTGGCACGGAGTGAAGCCATGACCGATCTCGCACCGCCGTTCCCCGGTGAGCCCGAGCGCGCCGCCGTCCGCACCCGTATCCCGGGCCCGCGCTCGGAGGCCCTGCGCGCGCGCCAGGCGGCGCACCAGGACGCCCGCTCGATCCACTTCTACCAGGACGCCGCGAGCAGCCGCGGCAACTACGTGGTCGACGTGGACGGCAACGTGCTGCTCGACGTGTACGGGCACATCGCGTGCTTGTCGCTCGGGTACAACCATCCGGAGCTGCTGGCCGCGGCCCGCGCCGGCCGGTTCGACTGGGCGCTCGGGTACCGCCCCGCGCTCGGGGTGGCGCCCCCGGCCGAGTGGGTGGACCTGATCGAAGGTCCGTTCACCGCGGTGGCGCCGGTGGGCCTGCCGCGGGTGATGACGGTGACCTCGGGGGCGGAGGCGGTCGAGAACGCGCTGAAGGCGGCGTTCGCGTGGAAGGCGCGCCTCCGGCGGGGCGGGGCCTCGTGGAACGCCGACGACCTGCAGCGGGTGATGCACAACCGTCAGCGCGGGATCAACGAGCTGAAGATCGTGTCGTTCGAGGGCGGGTTCCACGGGCGCTCGCTCGGCGCGCTGTCGGCCACCCGCAGCAAGCCGATCCACAAGCTCGACTTCCCGGCGTTCGACTGGCCGGTGGTGCCGTTCCCGGCGAACCGGTTCCCGCTCGCGGCCCACGCCGAGGAGAACGCGGCCGCCGAGGCGCGGTCGCTCGAGCAGGTGCGGGACGTGTTCGTGCGGGAGGGGTCGAACGTCGCGGGGCTGATCGTGGAGCCGATCCAAGGGGAAGGGGGAGATCGGCACGCGAGCCCGGCGTTCTTCCGCGCGCTGCGGGCGCTGTGCGCCGAGCACGAGGTCGCGTTCGTGTGTGACGAGGTCCAGACGGGCCTCGGGGCGACCGGCAAGACCTGGGCGCACGAGCACTGGGGCCTGTCGCAGCCGCCGGACGTGGTCACCTGGTCGAAGAAGTTCGGCCTCGGCGGGCTGCACCTGTCCGACGCGGTCACCCCGGCCGAGCCGTACCGGCTGTTCAACACGTTCCTCGGCGACCCGCTGCGGGCCGCGCAGTTCGGGGTGATCCACCAGGTGATCGAGCGGGACCACCTGGTCGCGCACACCGCCGCGACCGGTCGCCGGCTGGTGACCGGGCTCGAGCAGCTGTGTGAGCGCCACCCCGGCGTGCTGTCACAGGCCCGCGGCCAGGGGACCTACGCGGCGGTCGACCTCGCGGACGGTCCGGCGCGCGATCGGCTGATCGAGGCGCTGCGCCAGGCGGGGATCGAGGCGGGCGGCTCGGGCGACCGGTCGATCCGGTTCCGGCCGGCGCTGGTGTTCGCGGCGCGCCACGTCGACGAGCTGCTGGACGCGCTCGAACGGGCGGTCCGCCGGTAACTCACCGCCACGCAGCGGTGGCCGTGAGGTTCTGGTCGAGCAGCGCGCGGGTGTCGACATCGCCGACCGCGTCCGCCTCCGACCGCAGCCAGCCGAACAGCGCGCGCGCCACGAACCCTTGGCGCTCCACGTTGTACAGGTGCACCGCTTGGTTGATCACCGCGACCTGGACGCCAGCGAACGCGACCCGGCGGGAGCCGCCGGCCGCCACCACCTCACGGTACAGCTCGCGCGCCACCAGCAGCTCGCGCACGCGCTCGTCGAGCTCGAGCGGCCGAATCTGTGCGAGCGCCCGGGTGGCGCTGCCGAGCGCGTCGAACGCGGCGTCGATCCGCTGGCGGGCCACCTCCTCCCCCACGCTGCCTGGACCGAACCGCAACGCCGCCGCCGGCACCCGCGCGACCGTGGCGAGGTGGACGAGCTCGGGGACCACCTGCTCGCGCAGCCCCGCGCCCTGCGGCCCGACCTCGGCCAGCGCGGCCTCCCACCCACGCGCCGCAGCGAGGACTTCGGCCGGGCGTAGCCACGCGTCGCGGTGCAGGACGAGCGCCCGCTGCAGCGCGGTCGCCGAGGACGCGACCGGGGGCGCCTGGTGATCGGGCAGCACAGACGCCGCCGTTCGCCACGACGCCATCCGCCGTCCGCCCGTGA
>JBEBJC010001241.1:0-2361 GCA_040080105.1 Myxococcota bacterium | reverse complement strand
ATCTGGGGCGGCTGTACGAGGAGGTGGGGCACCTGGTGTTCCGCCGGTGCCTCCAGATCCTGCGCAACCCGGAGGAGGCGATGGACGCGGTGCAGTGGACGTTCGTGCGGGCGATCGAGACCGGGTTCGTGGTGCGCACGCGCGGCGAGGCCCTGTCTTGGCTGTACCAGACGGCGTCGCGCCGCTGCCTGTGGGTGATGCGCAACTCGTCCAACCGGTCGCGGATCACCGATCGTCACCGGCCCGAGCTGGCGCCGCCCCCTGCCGCCGCGCTGGAGGCGGACCTCGTGTCGCGGGACCTGATGACCCGCGCGCTCGACGGGATGTCGGACGACGCGGCGCAGCTGGTGTTGATGACCTACGTGTGGGGCTACACGAACGATCGGGCTGCCGAACTGGCGGGGACGTCGGTACGGACCGTCGGGCGGGCCCGAGCGGACTTCGAGGCGCGGATGCGGGACCTGGCTGGACGGGAGGTGGTGTCGTGACCGAGCCCGACGAGTTCGAGTTGGAGCTGCTCGCCGCGGGGGCCGAGCTGTCGGCCGACCGCAAGGCGGCGGTGGAGCGGTCCGCGAACCTCGACCCGGCCCGGGCCGAGCTCGCGGCGATGGCGACGTGGTGGGCGTCGAACCGCCCGCCGCTGCCGGTGTCGTCGACCCGTCGCGGGTGGAGCTGGGGGGCTCCGCTCGCGGCGGTGTCGGCCATCGCCGCGGTCGCGTTGGGGGTCGTGGCGCTCCAGCCCGACCCCGGGTTCACCCCGCGCGGGCAGCCGTCGGTCGACGTGGCTCGGGTCCGCGCCGGCCAGCCGCTCGACGCGCGGGTGGCGCTCTCGCCCGGCGACGAGCTGTCGCTGTCGCTGGTGGTCGAGGGCGAGCGGTTCGTCAGCGTGGTGAGCCTGCAGCAGGACGGTGAGGTGTCGCGCCTGGTCGAGGGTCGCCCGGCCAGCGCCGCGCGCGCGTTCACGCTGCCCGGGGTGGCGCTCGACGCCTACGCTGGCCGCGAGTGGCTGGTGGTCGAGGCCACGTCGTCGCCGGTGGTCGGTGAGGCGCTGGAGGCGCGGGCGGTCGAGCTGTTGCCCGACCCGGTGGCCGAGGCCGGGCCGGATCGGTGGGTGATCGAAGTGACCCGCGGAGGCCTCCTGCGGTGATCCTGCCGCTCGCCACCGCCGCCGCTGTGCAACCGGACGAGGTCCGGCTGGCGGTGGTGGTGTCGTCGAACCACGGTTTGCCGGGAGAGGAGCCGCTGAAGTACGCCGACCGCGACGCCGAGCGGGTCGCGGAGCTGCTGCGCACGCTCGGCCGGTACGGCGCGGGCGACGTGTGGGTGGTCCCGTCGGCCGATACCGCCGACCTGTTCGCGACGTTGGCGCGGGTCACGGTGCGGGCGCAGGAGGTCGCGAACGGCGGCGGCAGCGCCAGCCTGCTCGTGTTCTACGCCGGCCACGCGGGGGTCGACGGGCTTCACCTCGGGGGGGAGGTGCTGCCGCTGCCCGACCTGAAGTCGGCGATCCGGGTCGTCCCCGCCGCCGACCGGATCGTGGTGCTCGACGCGTGTAACGCCGGCACCATCGCGCGGTCGCGCGGGGCGGCCCTGGTCGACGTGCGCGACCAGCCCGTCGGGTTCGCCCCGCCCGAGGACGAGGCGTGGATGGCCTCGTCGGGCCCGGAGGAGCGGTCGTTCGAGGTCGAGGATCGGCGCGGCGCGCTGTTCACCCACTTCTTCTTGTCTGGGGCCCGCGGAGCCGCCGATCTCGACGCCGACCAGCGGGTGACGCTGGGCGAGCTGTACGGGTTCGTGCAGGTGCACACCGCGGAGGCCGCCGCCGGCTTGGGCCAGCTGCAGCAGCCGCGGTGGGCCGGGGTGCTCGGCGACTTCGCCCTCACCGACCTGTCCGCCTCGGCCACCGGGGTGCGGGTGGTCGGCCCGGTCGCCGATCCGCTGCTGGTGATCGACGAGCGGGCGCAGGAGGTGGTGGCCGAGGTCCCACGCGGGGGCGGGGCGAACCTCGCGCTGCCACCCGGGTCGTACCAGATGGTCGCGGTGCGCGACGACGGCGTGTCCCTCGGGCGCCTCGCGGTCCCCGCCGACGGGTGGACGTTGTGGACCCCGGCGCAGGAGCTCGGCCGGGCGAGCTCGGTCCGCACCCGCGGCGGGTTCTACGACACCACGCCGTGGGGCGCGTCGCTCGGGTACGAGCTCGGCCTCGGGACCGCCCCCGGCCGGTTCGACGCGCACGGCGGCCACCTGTCGCTGCACCGGGCACTCGGCGGCGGCCACGCGCTCGCGATCGGGGTCGGCGGGGCGTTCGTGCCCACGACCACCCAGGGGTGGGTCGGCTCGGAGCGCCGGGGGGAGCTGTCC
>JBEBJC010001240.1:0-2362 GCA_040080105.1 Myxococcota bacterium | reverse complement strand
TCGCGGCGGGGCGGTGGGGCGAGATGGTGCGCCTGCGCGACGACCACGTGGAGGGCGTGCCGCTCGCCGAGGCGGTCCGGCAGCAGCGCACGGTGGATGTCGACGGCGAGCTGATCCGGGTCGCGCGAGCGGTCGGGATCACGTTCGGAGATTAAGGCGCGGAGCGGGAGGCACGATGAGCTACGACACGTTCGACGTTCGGACCGCGCGCGCCAAGCAAGGGGAAGGGTGGGTGTACGTGGACGTGCGGTCGCCGCACGAGTTCGCGCAGGGGCACCCCGAGGGCGCGGTCAACGTGCCGATCCTGTTCATGGAGCCGACCGGCAACCGCCCGAACGACGCGTTCCTCGACGTGATGCGGCGCCGGTTCCCGGCCGACACCCGGCTGCTGATGGGGTGCCGCAGCGGCGCCCGGTCGGCGCGGGCGTGTGAGCTGCTCGAGGCCTCGGGCTACGGCGCGCTCGCGAACGTCGCGGGCGGGATGCTGGACTGGTCGGCGAACACGTTGCCCGAGTCGACCACCGGCACGCCGTGGTCGGAGATCTGTCGGAGTTCGCCCGGCTGAACCGGGTCACAGGCCTGCGTGTTCGCGCCAGAACCGCACCATCTCGGTCGCAGCGTCCACGTCGCGGCACGCGCCCGCCCGCCGCGAGCGCGACGGCTGGTCGGTCGGCCAGTGGTGCACCCCGCCGTGGATCCGGAACAGCTCGAGCGCGCCCACGTGGCGGCAGTTCGGGTACACCGTGCGGGTCACCGTGGTCCCGTCGTCCGCCGCGTCGGGCCACGGGGTGACCCGGGTCACGCTCGGGTCGCACCCGTCGAACCCGAGCACGTAGTCGAGCGTGCGCGGGACGCCGATCGTGTCGCGGTTGCCGTCCCACTCGGCCTTGCTGTCGGCGTCTCCGTGGAACCAGATGTTGGGCGCGTGGCGGGTCGGGGCGCACCGCTCCAACACCGGCGCCGCCATCGACTGTTGCACGTGGCCGAACCCGGCGAACTTGTCCGCGTCGACGCACTGCAACATCCAGGTGAACCCCGAGCCGTTGCTGAACCCCGCGGCGTACACCCGGGCCTCGTCGACCCCGATCTCGCGGTCGAGCCACGCGATCAGGTCGTCGGTGAACGTCACGTCGCGGCGGTCGTCGGGGCCGGCCCACGCGCGCGCGCCGGTGCCGATGGCGTTGGGGAACACCATCGCGAACCCCTGATCGCGCAGGTGATCCCAGTGCGCGGCCATCTTCCGCCCGTCCTCCCCCGACTCCCCCTGGCCGCCGTGGAACAACACGACCAGGGGCCAGCCGCCCGCGGGCCGCGGCCCGGACGGGACGTGCACCGACGCGGTGCGCGGGAGGCCGCCGCTGTCGAGCGCGATCGGGCGCAGCCAGTCGTCGCCGCGGGCCGCTGGCGCGAGCGCGCCCACCCCGGGGGTCGGGCAGCCGGAGCACCCGAGCCACAGCGTCCACAGCGCCACGGTCAGCCCGTCGCGGTGGGCTTGCGCGACATCAGCTTGTGCACCGCGTCGAGCGGGTCACCGCCCTCCTCGATCGCCACCAGCGCCTCGGTCAGCGGCATCTCCACCTTGTGGTGGCCCGCGGTGCGCAACACGGCGCGCGCGAGCGCGAGCGGCCCGTGGTCGGTGGGGGCGGGCGCGCCGCCGCGGGTGCGGTTCGCGAGCGCGACGCCGACCTCGTAGCTCGGGTGGCCAGGCACGGCCTGCGCCGCCACCAGGTCGCCGGCGCCGGCCAACCCGACGAACGTGAGCGGGTCGGCCCCCATCGCGCGCGCCAGCCGCCCGCCCTCCTCGAGGCCCCGCGCCAACACCATCGCGTGGACCCCCACGCCCGAGCCGCGCAGGCTGCGCGCCACGCCGAGCACCGCCGCCAGCACCGGCACCATCGCGCCAGCGAGCTGGACCCCGAGCAGATCGGGGGTCTGGTACATCCGGTACCGGCTCGAGTGCAGCGCGTCGACGGCCATCGCGCGCACCTCTTCGTACCGGCTCGCGATCACCCCGGCGCACAGCCCGCCGTTGAGGATCTCCTCGACCGGAGCGGGCCCGGCCAGCGCGCCGACCCGCAGCGCGTCACACTCCTCCAGCACCACGTCGGTGAGCCACTTCGACGTCGACGGCTCGAGCCCGCGGCCCGCGACCACGATCCGGTGCTCGGGGCCTGGCTTCGCGAGCCGGATCGCGTTGCGCAGCTCGCTCGCGCTGGTCGCGACCAGCAGCAGCTCACACGCCGCGCTCACCGCCGGCGGGTCGTCGGTCGACGGCAAGATGTGCGGTGGCCGCTTCTCCCCGTGGTACCCGAGGAACGGCTCGTGGCCCGCGGCGAGCACCAGCCGGCCGAGCGCCTGCCCC
>JBEBJC010000202.1:0-11107 GCA_040080105.1 Myxococcota bacterium | reverse complement strand
GACGTCCCCCCCTGCCCTGTCGGCCGAGCTCGTGCTGTCCGGCGGGGACATCGTGACGGTGGACCCGACCGACGCCCGCGTGTCGGCGATGGCGGTGCGGGGTGGGGAGATCGTGTGGCTGGGCGAGGCGCCGGTCCCGCCCGAGTGGATCGGTCCGGACACGGTCGTGGTGGACCTGGCCGGCGCGCAGGTGCTCCCGGGGCTGCACGACGTACACAACCACATCCTCGAGGCGTTCCAACCAGCGGCGGGCACCTGCATCGTGACCGGGTACGCCCCGCTCCGCAGCCACGTCGACGAGCTGCGAGACTGCGCGGACGACCAGGTCGGCACCCAGTGGGTCGTCGGGTGGGGCTTCGACTTCTGGACCGCGACGCTCGGAGGTGACCTCCCCAAGGAGGTGCTGGACGTGGCCATCCCGGACCGCCCCGCGGTCATCCTCGAGGCCACGTCGCACGCGGCCTGGGTGAACAGCGCGGCGCTGGCCGCGCTCGGGTTCGACGAGAACACCGCAGACCCCGTCGGTGGCGTCATCGTTCGCTCCGGGGGAGTCCCGAACGGCCTGTTGCTCGACGCGGCCGGGGAGCGCGCGATGGACCTCGCGCTGGCGGACGCCCCGGCGATGCGACCGCTGAACGAGGAGGCCCTCCGGCTCGGCCTGCAGGAGGCGGCTCGCAACGGCATCACCGCGGTGGGAGACGGGCGCGGCTACTGGAAGCGAGGCTACGTGGAAGCCTGGAAGGCGGTGCAAGCCTCGGGCGACCTGACGCTGCGGGCGGTCGTGCCGTTGTGGGCGTACCCCGACGCAGACGACGACGAGCAGATCGCCGCGCTCGCCGCCAGGTTCGACTCGGCCCCGGACGCCCGACTCCGGTTCGACCAGGTCAAGGTCTACTCCGACGGCATCGTGTGGCTCACCACCGGGGCGCTGCTCGACCCCTACGTGGGCCCCACGTTTGCCGGCGAGACCGGCCTCACGTACTTCGACCAGCCCCGGCTCACGCGGTACGTGACCGAGCTCGAGCGGGTCGGGTTCGACTTTCACGTGCACGCGATCGGCGACCGGGGCGTACACCAGGCGCTGAACGCCATCGAGGCGAGCCGCGCGGTCAACGGAGAGCTCGGGGCACGCCACCGCTTGACCCACCTCGAGTGGGTCGCCCCCGCCGACGTCGAGCGGTTCGCGCCGCTGGGGGTGGCCGCCGACTTCCAGCTGGCAGGGGCGTGGACCCGGCCCCAGAACCTGCACGACAACGACTTCCTGGTCGGCGCCGAGCGGGTCGACGAGCGCGCGTACCGGGTGCGGGACCTGTACGACGCAGGCGCACGGGTCGTCCTGTCGAGTGACTACGACGTGGGCCCGATGTCACCGTTCGCCAGCATGAACGCGGCCCTCACGCGAGGGGACCAGAGTCTGCCGAGCGTCGACGCGGCGCTCCGGGCCATGACCATCGACGCCGCGTACGTGTTGGGCCACGAGCACCTCGTGGGTTCGCTCGAGGTCGGGAAGCGGGCCGACTTCGTGGTGGTCGACCGGGACGTGTACACCACCACCGATCTCGCCGCGACGCGGGTTTGGTGGACGGTGGTCGACGGGGTGGAGGTGTTCCGGGACGCGTCGTTCACCGCGCGGTGAGCGTTGACAGGGGTCGCGCAGGTGACACTGCCAGCCAGGAGGTCCCATGTGGTTCGTCAGCGCCTCGGCCGCCGAGCTCCCGCTGGAGCGGCTGTCGACCGGTCACCTGGTGGTGGAGGTCGAGCTCGCCGACGGCCACCCCCGCCGGTTCCTGCTCGACACCGGCGCCGGGGTCGTCACGTTGTCTCCTCCGCTCGCCGAGGCGCTCGGGATCCCCGCCGACTCCGGGCGCTCGGTCGAGGCCGAGACCGCGAACGGCTCGGTGACGGTCCGGGTGGTCCCGCTCGACGGGGTCGCGATCGGCGGGGTGGACCTCACCGGGGTCCGCGCGGCGGTGCTCGACCTCGGGCCGATCGTCGCCGGGCTCGAACCGGAGGCCGGCGCCGAGTTCGCCGCGATCGACGGCGTGCTCGGGCGCGGGTTCTTCGAGCGCGCCGACGTTCGGTTGGACCTCGCCGCGGAGCGGGTCGGGCTGTGGGACCCGGGCGCTGCGCCGCAGCTGGCCGCCCAGTGTGTGCCGTTCCACCTGCGGCACGGGATCGTCGAGGTGAAGGGACGGGTCGGTGGGGTCAAGACCCGGACGCTGCTCGACCTCGGCGCGAACGGAGGGATCGCCTCGTCCGAGCTCGCTGCGTGGGGGCGGGACACCGGCTCGGCCGCGTCGGCGATGGGCGCGGAGGGCCAGTCGGTCACGCTCCGGGTGGTGCAGTTCGACGAGGTGGCGCTCGGCGAGGTCGCGCTCGGCCCGCTCGAGCTGAACGTGTGCCCCCCGGGGGAATCCGGCGTGGCCTGCCCAGACGGCAAGCGGGCGATCCTCGGGGTGGACGCGGTGGAGGGGCGCTCGCTGACCCTGTCGTACGCGCGACGCGAGCTGTGCGTGGGCCCAGCCCCCGCATAGCCGCGTCGGTCGCTCCGCTGACGGCGGTCGCCGCGAGATACGGTCGGCGGCGGGGGGGCGGATGTCGGTGAAGGATCGGCGCAAGGCGTTGGGGTGGGACCGGACCGAGCTCGCGCGGCGCGCCGGCGTCGACCGGGCCGCGCTGCAGCTGATCGAGGCCGACCTGTGGACCGAGCAGGACGCGCTCCGGCGGGTCGAGGAGGTGCTGGCCAGGACCGAGGCCGGTGAACCCGACGTGGTGCTCCCGCCGCCCCGCGCGCCGAGCCGGGAGGGCTCCTAAACCACCACCACGCGTCCGTCGCGGACCACCAGCTGCAGCACCTGCCCGTGGCCGCCGCGCGCCAGGGCCCGCCCGAGCGGCGCGAGCACCTCGGTCTCGATCGCCCGCTTCATCGGCCGGGCGCCCCACTGCGGCTGGTATCCGACGCGCACCACGTGCTCGAGCACGTCGTCGCCCCACCGCACCTCCACCCCGCGCCGCGCCACGCCCTCGCGCGCGACCGCGGTGGTCAGCAGCCCGCGACCGATCTCGCGCACCGCCGCCTCCGACAGCGGTTGGTACGGCAGGATCAGGTCGAGCCGGTTCACGAACTCCGGGCGGAAGAACGCCTCGGCCGCCCGCCGGTACCGCAGCGCGTCGGCGCCGGGCGGGGCGGGGACCAGGCCCACCTCCGGCGGGGCCGAGGCGCCGAGGTTCGACGTGAGGATCACCACCGTGTGCCGGAACGACACCGTCGAGCCGGTGCCGTCGGTGAGCCGCCCCTCGCCCAGCACCTGCAGCAGCACGTCGAACACCGCCGGCTCTGCCTTCTCGACCTCGTCGAGCAACACCACCCCGAACGGCTGCTCGCGGACCTTGCGGGTGAGCAGGCCCTGGCCGCCAGGGCCGTCGACCAGCCGCCGGGCCGCGCCGAGCCCGCCGAACTCACTCATGTCGAACCGCACGAGCCGGTCGTCGTCGCCGAACATCCAGCTCGCGAGCGCCTTCGCCGACTCGGTCTTGCCCACGCCGGTGGGCCCGAGCAGCAGCAGGCTCCCGAGCGGGCGCCCGGGGTCGGACAGGCCGGCCTTCACCACCAGCACGAGCTCGGTGAGCCGCCGCGCCGCCTCGGGCTGGCCCACGATCCGCCGCTCGAAGTGGGCCCGCACCGACGCCTCGTCGAGGCCGCGGTCGGGGTCGACCAGCACCTCGGGCAGGCCGGAGCCCCGCGCGAACGCGGCGATCGCGTGGGTCCGGTTCAGGCGGGCCCGCGGGTTCCCCTGGATCATCCGCTCGACCAGCGGCAGCCCGCTGCCGGGCAGCCCGTCGGGGTCGCCGTACCGGGCGAGCAGCTCGAGCGCGGCCGACAGCGCCTCCGGGGTGACCTCGGCCCCGCCGTGCCCATCGCGGGCGATCCGCTTGGCGAGCACCTCGAGCACCGCGAACGCCCGGTCGCGCTCCATCCCGAGCACCGGCAGCTGCCGCAGCGCCCGCACGAACCCGGCGTGCTGGTGCTCCGCGTGGACCAGCCCCTCGGGGGTGGTCTCCGCGACCAGCGGGAACGCGTCGCGCTGCAGGAACGGCAGGAACAGCTGCCCGGGCGACAGGCCCCCGGCCTCGGTGTCGGCTCCGAGCAGCTCGCCGAGGTGGCCGACGTACAACACGTCGCCGGTGGCCGCGAGGTGCTTCGCGATGCCGAGCGCGCGGGCCTGCCACTCGCCGAGGTACTTCATCCCCGCCATCAGCGCGTTGCCCGGCACGTACCACACCGACGCGCCGGCGAGCCGCCCAGGCACGGAGCCTTGCGCGATGCGGTGACACAGCTCCTGCACCACCGCGGTCTTGCCCACGCCGTGCGCCCCGACCAGCAACCCGGCCCGCTGGTGGTGGCGCGACAAGGTCTGCACCAGCCGGTCGACCTCGGCCGACCGGTCGAGCGCGCGCCCGAGGCGGCCGTGCTTCGCCTCGTCGACCCAGTCCACCCCGACCCCGCCGAGCGTCGGCCCGACGCTGGCCGCGGCCTCGACCACCTGGTGCACCCGCTCGGCCCGCTCGGCCCGCTCCTTCAGGTACCGGCCGGGGCCGTGCCAGGTCACCTCGAGCGGCTCGACCCGCTCCTTGCGCGCCGCCCGCAGCGCCACCAGCTGGCGCACGTCGGCGAGGTGAAGGTGGCCGCGGATCCGCTCCTCCGCCCACGCGCGCAGGTCGCGCCGGCCCACCAGCGAGAACTGCAGCTCGAGCCGGGGGACCCGTACGGTGAACCGGTCGTCCTTGCCGTCGGGGTGGACCGCGAGCGTGAAGCTCATCGGGACCTCGACCAGCCGCTCGTGCTGCACCGCGCGCAGCGCGAGCGAGATCGACTCGACCTCGAGCGCCTCCCAATACGACGCGTCGGGCGACGGGCCGGGGAACTCGGCGGGATGGGAGCCCGCCGAACGATCGAATTGGGACAGGGCGAGGTCGCGCGCGAGGGTCTGCTCGAGCTCGTCCCGCACCGCCCCGAGGTCCCGCCCGATCGCGGTGTACCGCGGGTGGGTCAACACCGACGCCGACACCCACTTGTCGGGGAACGTGGACACGAACAGGTGGAACCGCGCCTTCACGGCTCCTCCGGCAGCGCGGCCAGCAGCAACCGCTGCACCGCCCCTGCGTCGACCTGGGGCAGGGTGACCCGACCGCGCGGACGCGGGCTCGGACCCACCGGCTCTCCCCGCCGCCGCGCCGCGCGCCACGCCTCCCACGCGTGGTCCTCGGCCGGCAGCACCTCGGCAGGATCACCGGGCGGCAGGAGGTCGATCCGGGCGAGCCACAGGCCCGCGTCGGGACCGCGGACGAACGCCTCGCTCGCGTAGCCGACCAGCGCGTGGACCAGCTGCGCGAGCCCAGGCACTTGGGCCCACACCGCCCACCCGACGTCGACCCGTTCGGGGGTGGTGCCCTGGTCGGCGGTCCACCGCCCGTCCGACCGCCACCACAGATCGGCGCGGCCCCACAGGTACAAGGCCGAGCGCAGGGCCACCGCGGTCCGAGCGGCGAGCGCACCGCTCTCCGGCGTGCCGGGCAACACCCGCAGCAGCACCGGGTCGGGCGGGGACAGCGCGAACCGGACCCGGTACCGCGCGGCCGCGACGAACAGCTGCAGCCGCGGGAGCTCGTCGCGCGCCCGCGCGAGCGCCGGCGCCGACGCCCCCACCGGCCGGTGCACCGTGACCAGCTTCTCGCGCGGCGCCCGCCACGTGCGCTCCCGGTCGGACCGCTCGTCGTACCGCTCGATCTCCACGTCGTCGTCGAACTGGGGCTCGAACGCCTCGTCGAGCTCGTCGAGCTGCCGGGCGAGGTCGGTGACCTGCTCGGTGAGCTGCAGCAGGTCCTCGAGCCGCCCGGCCTCCTCCGGGTCCAGCGCGTCGGCCCGCGCGAGCAACCCGGCCCGGCGGGCGGCGACCGCCGCGAGCTGGGGCGACGCCGCGACCTCGGCCAGCCGGGCGGATACCGCCGCGTGTAGCGCGCGCACCGCCGCCCGGTCGCCCTCGACCCGCCCGTCGTCCGGACCGGGGGGCCCGACCGGCAGCGGCTCCACCGCGACCTCGAGCCGCCCGCCGCGGGGGTACACCTCGATCGCGACCCGGCCGTCGGGCGGGCGCGCCACCAGCTCGCGCGCGAGCAGCACCGTGAGCTCGGACTCGAGGGTCCGCTTGAGCGCGCGCGCCCCGTACACCGGCGAGAACCCGAGGTTCACGATGTGGTCGACCACGCCCGGGTCCACGTCGACCGGGACGCCGGCGCGGCGCAGCCCGCGGCGCCCGAGCAGCTGCCCGACGAGCCGCTCGACCAGCGCCCCCACGTCGCGCAGCTCGAGCGCGCGGAACGGCACCACCCGGTCGATCCGGTTCACGAACTCCGGGCGGAAGAACCGCGCCACCGCGGCGGCGTAGTGCGCGTCCTGGGCGGCGGCCGCCGGGGTGCCGAACCCGACCGACCGGTTCGCGTCGGCCACCCCGAGGTTGCTGGTCATCACGATCACGGTCGAGGTGAGGTCCGCGGTGCGGCCGACCGCGTTGGTGAGCCGGCCCTCGCCGAGCACCTGCAGCAGCACGTCGAACAGCGACGGGTGCGCCTTCTCGATCTCGTCGAACAAGATCACCGAGAACGGCTGCTGGTGCACCGCGCGGGTCAGCTCCCCCTCCGGCTCGCGCGCCCCGCCGACCAGGCGCGCCGCCGACTCGGGTCCGCCGAACTCGGACATGTCGAACCGGACCAGTCGCCCGGGGTCGCCGAACAGCCACGCGGCGAGGGCCTTCGCGGTCTCGGTCTTGCCCACGCCGGTGGGCCCGGCGAACAGCAGGGTGGCGATCGGGCGCTGGGGGTCGTTCAGCCCCTGTTGCAGGGTACACACCACGTCGACCACCGCCTCGGCGGCGTTGGGTTGGGCGAGCACCTGCTGGGCGAACCACCGCGTGATCTCGGCCGCGGGCTTGCCGTGGCGGGCCTCGAGCACGTACCCCGGGAGCCCGCTCACCGCGGCCAACGCCTCGAGCGTGGCGGTCCGGTCGAGCGCCGCGCGGCGAGGCCCCGCCTGGTCGGGAGGCGCGCGGTCGCGGTCGGGCGACGGCGGCGCCACGTGGTCGGCGACCAGGCGCAGGAGCGCCACCGCCGCCCCCGGCTGGCACCGGTGCGCCTGGAACCGCCGGTTGAACGCGAGGACCGTGGTCAACGCCTCCGGAGTGACCCGGATCGGGCGGTCGAGCTCGAGGGTGCGCGCGATCCGCAGCGCCACCAGCAAGGTCTGCCGCTCGTCGAGCGGGGGCACGTGGATCACCCGGAACCGCTCGAAGAACCCGGGCGCCTCCTCCCGCGCGGCGGCGAGGCGCTCGGCGGTGCACTCGCCCACGATCCGCAGCTCGCCGCGGGCGAGGTGCGGCACCAGGAACTGCGCCACGTTCGCGTCGGAGTGGGCGCTGCGCCCGGTCCACACCAACGTGGGCAGGTCGTCGACCACCAGCAGATCGCCGCGCGCGTGCAGCTCGGACACCAGCAGCTCGACCCGCTTCTCCCACGCGCCGACCACGCTCATCCCGGCGATCAGCCGGTTCCCGTCGAGCTCCCACGCGTCGACCCGCTCGGTGAGCGACGCGTGCGGGTCGACCCGCCGCCGCACGACCTCGTGGACGATCGCGGTCTTGCCGACGCCGGGCGGGCCGACCAGCAGCACCGCGGCGCCGGGGCGCTCGAGCTCGCGCAGCACCTGCTCGACCAGCGCGTCCCGCCCGAACGCCGGCGCGAGTGACCCGTCGAGCGCCCGGTGGCCGAGGGACACCGCCACCTGACGCAGCGTGACCGGCGCCACCCAGGTCCGGTCGGCCGGCGCGCCGGCCCGCGCCGGGTCGCGCTTCGGGGTCGGGCGGCGCGAGCTCAGCACCGTGGGCACGTCGGCGTCGATCTCGAGCAGCTCGAGGTGCTCGTCGTTGCGGGCCACCGCCGCGTCGACCCACGACGTCCCCACGTGCCGCGGCGCGAGGTGGGCGAGCAGCTCGGCCACTGCGGCCTCGAGCTGGCTCGGCGCCGCGAGCGGGAACCGGACCGCGCCGAGCCGGGGCACCGTGCCGACCGCCACGTCCATCGGCCACCGCTCGAGCGCCACCGACAGGCGTCCGGTCCACGCCAGCGGCTTGCCGGTCGGCTGGGGGAGCGACGCCGTGACCCGGACCCGCCGCAAGTACAGGTCCGGGCACGCCACCAGCCGCGCGAGCGCCGTCGGAGGCAGCGACGGGGCGCGCTCCATCACCTCGAGCGCGAGGTCGTCGAGCACCTCGGCCAGGCTCGGCCCGGAGTGCTCCCGGCTCGGCGCGGTCGCCAGGCGGACGTGGTACCGGTCGCGCTCGTCGACCCCCACCAGCACCGGCACGGTGAACCTCACGTCCACAACCGCGCGAGCATCCGGTCCCGCAGCAACGCCGCCAGCCGCTCCTCGAGCCGACCGATGCCGGACTGCCGCCCGAGCACGTAGTCCCGCAGCCGGTCGGACTTCACCAGCACCTGCCGCTGCCGGGTGACCGCATACGGTGGGCGCAGGCGGCGGATCCGATCCACCATGGACTCGTCGGCGCGCAGGGCCACCGCCACCCGCAGGTCGCGCGGGCCGCTCGGCCCGTCGACCGCGTGGACGCCCTCCTCCCCCGCGAGCATCGTGGCGGCGTGGCGCCCGGTGATCCGGAGCTCGAGCACCTTGTGGCCGCTGAGCCGCGCGCGCAGGTGCTTGCGGAGGGCATCCTCGTCGGCGAGAGGGCCGGGCGCCGAGTTCCAGCAGTGGGGCTCGGCGTCGAGCCAGCTCCGGTCGATGTTCTCGACGACCTCGGGGTCGTGGGCGCGCCGCGCCGCGAGGTGCACCGACCACCCGCGCCCGAACGCGATCTTCGCGTACGCGACGACCAGCCCCTCCATCCAGTAGGTGTCTTGGCCGGTCCCGAAGAACCACAGGGTGACCTCGTCGCGCACGTCCCGATCGAGCCCGGCGATCGCCCACTCGAGGTCGTCGAACGCCCGGGCGGCAGCGGCGATCTCCGCCTCGAGGTCGTCGGAGGACGCGCCCCACCCGGCCCACGCCTCGAGCGCGAGGTCCTCGAGCGCCTCGACCTGGTCGACCAGCGCCGCGTGTGCCTCGGTGACCGCCCGGCCGGGGACGACCGAGGACAGCCGCGCGCGCGCCGCCTCCTCGTCGCGCCAGAACGCGCCGGTGTCGGCGAGGCGGTCGACCAGGCGCAGGTGGTGCGCGGCCGCGCGAAACGGCGGCACCGTGGCCCACCGGCGCAGGCCGTACCGGAGGTGGGCGAGCTGGTCGAGCGCCGCTCGCAGCCCCTCGTCGCGCGGGGTCGCCACCGACGCGTCGCCGGTCGGCCGCGCCACCAGCCCGGCCTCGCCGCACGACACCACCACCCCGCGCGGGGGCTCCGGGCGCTCGGACAGGGCGCGCGCGATCGGCGCCACCAGCTCGCGCTCCACCGCCCGCTTCAGCGGGCGCGCGCCGTACCGCAGGTCGACCCCGCGCGCGGCCAGCCACTCCGGCACCCCCGGCTCGAGCTGCAGCCCGATGCCGCGGCCCACGAACCCCTCGCGCTTCCGCACCCCGTCGAGCTCGCGCTGGGTGAGCGCGGCGACGGGCTCCGCCCCGAGCGGGGCGAACGCGACCACCTCGTCGAGGCGTCCCACCAGCTCCGGCCGGAAGAACCGGCGGACCTCGCCGAGCAGGTGGTCGCGCAACGCCGCCTGTGGATCGGCGCCGAACCCGGTCGGGCGACGGAACGTGCCCACCCCGAGGTTGCTGGTCATCAACACGATGGTGTTGCGGAAGTCGGCGACCCGCCCGGCGCGGTCGGACAACCGCGCCTCGCCGAGCACCTGCAGCAGCAGGTCGAACACCGCGGGGTGGGCCTTCTCGACCTCGTCGAGCAGCACCACCGCGAACGGGGACTGCGCGACCCGGCCGACCAGCCCGTGGGACGGTCCGTGGCCGATCAGCCGGTCGAGCGCGTCGGAGCCGGCGAACTCGCTCATGTCGAACCGGAGGATCCGGTCCGCCCGTCCGTACAGCACCTCGGCCAGCGCCTTGACCGTCTCGGTCTTGCCGACTCCGGTGGGGCCGAGGAACAGGAACGCGCCGAGCGGACGCCCGTCGTCGGCGAGGCCGGCCTTGATCCGCACCACCAGGTCGGCCATCTGCTCGACCACCGCCGGCTGGCCGAGGATCCGTGCCGCGAACCGGTCGCGCAGGGCCTCGCGATCGAGCGGCAGGTCGTCGCGCACCAGGAACGCGGGCAGGCCGGTCTCTTCACACACGTGGCGCACCACCCGGAACCGGTCGACCGACCCGCCCCCTTCGGCGGTGACCGCCGCGACCAGCCGGCGCAGCAGTCCCACGCTCGACCCGAGCC
This sequence comes from Myxococcota bacterium, assembly GCA_040080105.1. Lineage (GTDB taxonomy): Bacteria > Myxococcota_A > UBA796 > UBA796 > JACKER01. The sequence continues at coordinate 668 of JBEBJC010000202.1, read as the reverse complement.
AGCTGTCGCGCCGGCCGTACCGCCGCGCGAGGTCGCCCACCGCGCGCCGCGCCCCCGGGTCGATCGCGAGGCCCGAGGCGTCGGCCACCCGGTCGACCACCCGGCGGGTGGCCTCGGGCGCGGGCTCCTCCAACCGGACCGGGACGAACAGCGCGGCGAACCCGGGGTTGCGCAGCTGGACCTGAGCCCAGTCCGCCTCGGTCGACTCGGCCACCACCGACAGGTCGCGGGTCGCGAACGCCGGCCCGAGCATCTGCGCGACGTTCGCCTGGGAGTGGGCGGACTTCCCGGCGTCGAGCAGCGGCAGGACCGCGCCGAGGAACCAGGTGGACTCGGACACCACCAGCTCGCGCAGCACGTCGAGCACCTGGCGTTGCCAGTCGCCGAAGTACCCTTCCCCCGCGACCAGGCGCGAGGCGTCGAGGAACCACGCGGGCCGTCCGCGGCGCGCGAGCGGAGCGTCGGCGGCGCACAGGCGCACCGCGAGCTCGTCGAGCACCGCCGACTTGCCCACCCCGCGCGGCCCGAGCACCACCACTGGCCCGGTGCGTCCGCCGAGCAGGTCCAGCAGCCGCTGCACGTCGGCGTCGCGCTCGAACGCGCGCGGGATCGAACCCGCCTTCACGAGCGCGTGCAGCGGCTGCGCCACCTCGTCGAGGGTGGGGGTG
>JBEBJC010001239.1:0-2366 GCA_040080105.1 Myxococcota bacterium | reverse complement strand
TCCCACCCCCGGGGTGAACCGCGGCGGAGCACCACCACCGACCGCGTCGCCGCGTCGTCGCGGCGGGGCAGGTGCAACGAGAACCGCTCCCCGCTCGCCACCTCGGCCGCGCCCGACAGCGCGACCGGCAGCGAGACCGCGAGCGCCATCCCGAGCCCGGGCGGAGGCACCCGCCAGCCGCCCAGCTCCACCGGCTCGGCCGCCGCCACCTCGGGCGCACCCCCGACCCGCTCGGCCAGGTCGAGCGCCTCGTCGGGGTCGAGCAAGCCCTCGCGCCACAGCTGCAACCTCGCGTCGGGACGGGTCATCGGTGGCTCCGGGTGGTGAGGAAGGTCCGCGCCGCCGCGGCGTACGCAGCATATCGGACCCGGGGCCGCGGGATGCAGGGGTCCCACACCTCCTCCAGAGCCTGTTCGAACGATTGTGCAGCCGATACGCCATCGATGTTCGCGAGTCGCACGATCGTGGGACCCAGCTCCGCCAGCACCGCCGCGAGCTGCGTGGACAAGGTGGTTCGCAGCTCGGGCAACCCGGGTCCGCGGAGCGGCGCGGGGAGGTCCTGCAGCAGCCGGCCCCAGGTGCTGTCGCGGTCGCCGGTGGTCCCGGTCGCGACCCACCGCTCGAGGTGGTCCGCGCGCCCCTTCAGCACACACAGCAGCACCCACGCGCGGAGCTCGCGGCTCACCTCGGGCGCGGGCTCGTCACACGGTGGATCGAGCCGGGCGCCGGCGTCGAACGAGAACCCGCGCGCGATCTGGTTCCACGTCAGATCGCGGCCGTACCGCAGCACGGCCTGGGTGGTGCGCGCGTGGACCGCGGGCGCCCGCGCCACGAGCTCCGCCAGATCCGCGCGCTCGCCGAGCACCGCGCGCAGGCGGGACCGGACGCGGCCGCGGTTCTGGGTCACCACCTCCCACGTGCGGTCGGGACGGGTGCGCGCCGGGTCGCGCCAGCTCGCGACCGCGCGGGTCGCCACGTGCAGGTCGACCCACCGCTCCGCCGCCCCGGGGTCGGCGAGGCACGCGCGGGCCGCCGCCGCACCGCGCGCGTTCGCCACTACGTCGGGCAGCGCCAGGGCGAGCGTGCGGGCCCACCGCCCCCTGCGGACCGCGCCAGCGCCGAGCCGCGCCCAATCGGCCGGGCCCAGCAGCCGGGCCAGCGCGTCGATCGGGCCCCGCGAACCTCCGGTCTCGAGCACCCGCACCGCGAGCTCGCGCCAGCCGGCGAGGGCGCCCGACCCGAGCAACACGAAGAAGAACGCCTCGCGCAGGTCCTCGCGGATCACCTCGCGCACGGGCTCGGGGACCCGCCGCGCCCGCAGCACCGCGTTCGCGGCGCGCATCAGCCACGGCAGCCACGTGCGCTCCCACGCCTCGCGCACGTCCCACGGTCGCTCGGCCCACCCGGTCCACGCGCGCGCGGTGCCCGGGTCCCGATCGGAGGGCGAGAACCGGACCGCGGCCCACGGCGCCCGCTGGCGCCGGTCGACCTCGCGCTGCAGGTAGGCGAGCGCGTCGATCGCCCACGCGACCCTCCCGTGGGTCGTGTCGGTCACCGCGGGCGCCGCCGCGGCCCACGCCCACTCGCGCCACCGCGGCTCGGCCCGCACGCCCCCGAGCGGCGGGAGCACCTCGGGCGGGCCCAGCACCGCCGCCAGACCCGGACCGGGGACCGCGGGGGGGCGGTCCACCAAGCGCCGGATCAGCTCCGGCACCACCCCCGCCCGCTCGGCCGCCGGCGTCGGGTCCCCCGAGAGCGCCGACTCGGCCGCCGCGAGCGCCGCCGCCGCGTCGTCGGCCCGCCGCGCGAGGAACGTGTCGCGGTCGATCTCGGCCGGGCGCGCGCCGCCGGCGGCGAACAGCTCGAGGATCACGGGCGGCCCACCACGACCGTCGCGCGGGTCAGCGCGAGCCGGTCACCGACCTGGAGCGAGATCCGACCGCCGACCTGCCGACCGCCGATCCGAGCCGCCGACAGCAGCTCCAGCTGCCCGTCCCCGAGCCACCGCAGGTGGGTCCGCGACAGACGCGGGTCGGTCGCCCCCTCCACGTACAGCGGCACGTCGGCCCGCCCGCCGGTGGCGCGCCCGACCACCTCGCCCGGCCGAAGCCGCAGCACCCGGCCGTCCTCGGGCCCGAGCACGACCTCGAGCGCGGCCGCCGGTCCCCCGCTCGGCTCGCCGGGGGTCCACGCGGGCAACGTGTGATCGCCGACCGGCCGACCCCACCCCTCGCCCGCGAGCTCGATCAGCGCGGCGCAGTCGGCGAGGGCGGCCCATGGATCGGGGCCGGCGGCGAGCAGGCGCGGGGTGAGGCGGCCGTCACACGGATCGCCGGAGAACAGCGCGAGCCGGTCGCGGATCGCGT
>JBEBJC010000201.1:0-11113 GCA_040080105.1 Myxococcota bacterium | reverse complement strand
CCGGTCGAGGTTGAACGCCCAGTCGAAGAACCGCGGCTGCCACGGGCTGCCCCACACCCGCAGCCCGCCCACCTCGACCAGCTCGTCCTCCAGGTACACCGCGGCGGTGATCAGCCGGCGCGCCTCCGACGGCCGATGCTCGAACAGGAAGTCGTGGTTGCCCGCGATCACCACCTTGTGCGGGTGGGGCAGCCGCGCCAACCAGTCGTCGAACCGACGGATCTCGTCCTCGGTGCCCCGCTTGGTGAGGTCGCCGGCGACGAGCAGCAGGTCACCGTCGGGGACCTGCAGCCGGTCCTGCTTCGAGTGGACGTCCGACAGGCAAACGATGCGCACGCGCCAAGGTACCCCCGGTGGGGGCCGTTCGGGTGTACAGAGCGCGGATGCGACCCTCGATCTGTCCGTTGTGTGAGGCGAGCTGCGGGATCCGAGTGGAGGTCGTCGACGGCCTGCCGGTCTCGGTCCGCGGCGACGACGCCGACCCCCTGTCGCGCGGTCACCTGTGCCCGAAGGCCACCGCCCTGTTGGACCTGCACGCCGACCCCGATCGGCTACGGCACCCGGTGCGCCGCACCGCCACCGGCTGGGAGCCGGTGGGGTGGGACGAGGCGCTCGACGACATCGCCCGCCGGCTGGTGGCGCTGCAGCGCGCCCACGGGAACCGGGCGCTCGGGCTGTACCTGGGGAACCCGAACGTGCACAACCTCGGCCAGATGACGTTCGCGCCGATGTTCTGGCGCACCCTCGGGTGCACCCGGTTCTCGGCCACCTCGGTCGACCAGCTCCCGCACCACCTCGCCGCGTTCCTGATGCTCGGGCACCAGCTGCTGTTGCCGGTCCCCGACCTGGACCACACCGACCTGTTCGTGGTGATCGGGGCGAACCCGCTGGTGTCGAACGGGAGCCTGATGACCGCGCCAGGGATGCGCCGTCGGCTCGACGCGCTGCGCGCCCGCGGCGGGAAGCTGGTGGTGGTCGACCCGCGCCGCACCGAGACCGCCGACCGGGCCGACCGGCACCTGCCGATCCGGCCGGGCACCGACGCCGCGTGGCTGGGTGCGCTGGTGAACGCGGCGCTCGCCGAGGGCCCGGCCGACGTTGGGCTGCCGGTCGTCGGGCTCGAGGCGCTGACCGACGCTGTGGCCCCGTTCACCCCGGAGCGGGTGGCGGCGTTCTGTGGCGTGCCGGCCGAGGTCACCCGCGGGCTCGCGCGCGAGCTCCGCGCCACTCCGCGGGCGGTGGTGTACGCGCGGATGGGTGCTTCGACCCAGTCGTTCGGCGGCCTGTGCCAGTGGCTGGTGATCGCGCTGAACGCCATCACGGGGCACCTCGACCGGCCGGGCGGCGCGATGTTCACCGAGCCGGCGTTCGACCCGATCCACCCGCCGCTCGGTCGGGGTGTCGGGCCGGGCGGGTTCGGCCGGTTCCGCTCGCGGGTGCGCGGCCTGCCGGAGTTCGCGGGTGAGCTCCCCGCGTCCGAGCTCGCGACCGAGATCCTCACCCCCGGCGAAGGGAAGCTCCACGGGCTGGTGGTGTGGGCGGGCAACCCGGTGCTGTCGACCCCCAACGGAGCCCAGCTCGACCGCGCGCTGGCTTCGCTCGAGCTGATGGTGGCGGTGGACTACTACGTGACCGAGACCTCCCGCCACGCCCACTACGTGCTGCCCCCGGTCGCGCCGCTCGCCCGACCCCACTACGACGTGGTGTTCCGGGCGCTCGCGGTGCGGAACACCGCCCGGTGGGCCGATCCGGTGGTCGACGCCGACCCGGACACCCGGCCCGACGAGTGGATCGTGTTCGAGCTGTGGCGCCGGGTCCAAGCGCTGCGGGGCGCGGGCTGGCGCGAGCGCCTCACCCGGCGCGTGTGGACCTGGCTCGGCCCCGCTGGGATGGTGGACCTCGGCCTGCGGTTCGGACGGGCGAAGCTCTCGATCCGGCGCCTGCGCCGCGAGCCGCACGGGGTGGACCTCGGGCCGCTCCGGCCGTGCCTCGTGCAGCGGATGACGCCCGGGCGACCGATCGATCTGGCGCCGGCGCCGTACCGCGCGGACCTCGGGCGGCTCGCCGAGGCGCTCGACGCCCCCGCGCCGCCCCTGGTGCTGATCGGGCGGCGCGACACCCGGTCCAACAACTCGTGGCTGCACAACGCCCCGCGGCTGATGAAGGGTGGATCGCGGTTCACGTTGCAAATCCACCCCGACGACGCCGCTCGCTGCGGGCTCGTCGACGGCGGGGTCGCGGCGGTGCGGTCGCGGGTGGGCCAGGTGCGGGCGCGGGTCGAGCTGACCGACCGGATGTCGCCGGGGGTGGTGTCGCTCCCACACGGCTGGGGCCACGATCGAGACGGAGTCGGCTGGCGGGTCGCCCGGGCGGCCGCCGGGGCGTCGGTCAACGACCTGACCGACGACGCGCGGGTCGACGCGCTGACCGGCAACGCCGCGTTCACCGGGACGCCGGTGGAGGTCGGGCCAGGGGACTGACCCTGCGGGCGGTTTCGACGTACGCTCCGCTCGATGGACCCGTCCGACACCGACACCCTGATGCTGCTCCCCCCCTCCCCTCCGGCCACGCTCGACCCGCCGGAGGTGTGGTCCGACCGGTACCAGGACCTCGGGATCATCGCGATCGGGGGGATGGGGGAGGTCCGGCGCGCGCTCGACCGCCTGCTGGGCCGCCAGGTGGTGTTGAAGGTGCTTCGGCCCGAGTACGCCTCGAACCCGGATCTCGCCCGCCTGTTCGTGCACGAGGCGCGGTTGACCGCGGGGCTCCAGCACCCGCAGGTCGTGACGGTGCACGACCTCGGCCAGTGGGTCGACGGGCGGCCGTTCTTCGTGATGAAGGAGGTGCACGGCCAGACCCTGTACTCGGTGAACCGGGCGATCCACGAGGCCTCGCGGCGCGGGGCGTGGGGCCCGACCCCGAACGGGTGGACGTTCCGCCGGGTGATCGACGTGTTCCACCAGGTCGCGCTCACCGTCGCCTACGCGCACGACCGGGGGGTGATCCACGGCGACATGAAGCCGGAGAACGTGATGGTGGGCCCGTACGGCGAGGTCCAGGTGATGGACTGGGGGCTCGCCTCGTCGTCGCGCGACCGGATGTCGATCGGGGTGGCGGGCACCCCGGCGTACATGGCCCCCGAACAAGCGCGCGGCGGAGCCCGCTCGGTCGCCACCGACGTGTACGCGCTGGGCGCCACGTTGTACGAGCTGCTGTCCGGGATGCCGCCGTTCGTCGAGCGGGACGCGGTCGAGGTGTTGAGCCTGCTGCGCGCCGGCATCGCGCCGCCGTCGTTGCCGCGGGTCCAGGACGGGCCGACGTTCGCCGAGACCCGCGACCACTCGCTGTCGGAGTTGTCGGAGCCCACCACGCCCCCCATCCCCCGTGCGCTGGCGGAGGTGGTGCGGCGCGCGATGGCCGCCGACCCGGCCGAACGCTACGGCGGGGCCCGCGCGCTGGCCGAAGACGTGGCGGCGTACACCGAGGGCACCCGACGCACCGAGGAGGCCTCCGCGCGGGTCGCCGAGGCGTTGCGCCGGGTGCCGGAGATCACCAAGCTCCGCGACCGGGCGGCAGCCCTGCGGAATCGGGCCGACGAGCGGCTCGGGGCGCTGCCGCGGGCCTCGCCCGACGCGAAGAAGCGCAAGGCGTGGGCGCTGCAGGACGAGGCTGCGGCGCTGGAGCGCGAGGCCGAGCTGCAGGAGATCGACCTCGACGGCACGCTGCGGGCCGTGTTGTCGATCGTCCCGGGCCTGCCCGCGGCGCACGCGGCGCTGGCCGAGCAGCTCCGCGCCCGGCACGCGGCGCGCGAGGGGGCGGGCGACGCCCACGACACGAGCCGGCTCGAGATCCAGCTGCGGGCACACGTGAACGCGCTGCCCAAGGACCACCCGGCGCGCCCGCCGTTGGTCGGGTACCTCGCCGGCCACGGGACGGTCGACCTGCACAGCACCCGGCGGTGCGAGGTGGTGGCGCACCGGTACGAGATCGTGAACCGCCGGCTGATCCCGGTGTCGACGATCCCGCTCGGGCGGACGCCGCTGACCCGGGTGGCGCTGCCCATGGGGTCGTACCTGATGATCCTCAAGGCCGAGCGCGGGCCGGAGGTGCGGTACCCGGTGCAGATCGACCGCAACGGCCACTGGTCGGACTGCCCGCCCGGCGTGTCGGAACCCCACCGGGTCGAGCTGCCGACGGTGATCCCGCCCGGCGCCGTGTACGTGCCCGCCGGGTACGCGAAGGTGGGCGGCGTGGGAGAGCTCCCGGCTCGGTGGGTGTGGGTGGACGGGTTCTACGCCGACCAGTTCCCGGTGACCAACGCGCAGTACCTCGCGTTCCTGAACCACCAGGTCGACAACGGCCACGCCGACGAGGCTGCCCGCCACGTCCCGCGCGAGCGCACCGGCACCGACGAGCCGCTCCCGATGTACGGCCGCGACCGGAGCGGGCGGTACCACCTGAAGACCGACGTGGACGGGGACACCTGGCAGCCGGACTGGCCGGTGGTGCTGGTGGACTGGCACGACGCCAGCGCGTATGCCCGGTGGCGCGCGGCGAGGGAGGGTCTGCCGTGGCGCCTGCTGTCGGAGTGGGAGCGCGAGAAGGCCGGGCGCGGGGTCGACGGGCGGACCTGGCCGTGGGGGGAGCAGGAGGAGGACACCTGGTCGGCCACGATCGGCTCGTCGAGCGGTCGGTCGATGCTCGCGCCCGTCACCGACTACCCGGTCGACGTGAGCCCGTACGGGCTGCGGGGGTGTGTCGGGAACGTGTTCGACTGGTGCCTGGAGGCGAGGTTCGATCCGGTGCCGGGCGCAGGCGGCCGGGTGATCCTCCCCCCGCCTCGGGCGCCGAACCCCGACGAGCCGCTGTACCGCACGGTCCGCGGGGGCGCGTGGCACACGATGCTCCGGAGCGCCCGATGTGGTTTGAGGGGGTTCACCCAGGACTTCTCACGCCTTCCGTACCTCGGGTTCCGGCTCGGGTGTGACCTCGGTTCACGATTGACGACCGCCCGTCCATGATCGAGGACCGGGCCGTCGTCGATCGAAGACGGGCGCGCGTTAAACCCACATAAACATAGGTTTGCAGGTTCGAATTTGGTGGCACGAACCCTGCTTCTGTCTCCGACAGATGACGCCTCTCCTCCCCTCACCCTCGCCCGATCGGCCGCGCCAAGCGGAACCCGACGTTGGTGGAGTGACCCCACGGATCACAGCCGACCCTGAACGCGGAGCGGACCGCCTTCAGATCGTGGCCGACCGAGCCGCCGCGGCCGGAGATCCGGTGCGCCCGACCCACCCACGCGTCCTCACCGTCGGCGGAGCCGTCGGGCACCACGACGATCCCGCCGTCTGGGGTGGACCCGCGCTGCGAGAGGCGATCGGCGGTGAGCTCGACGATGTTCCCGGCGAGGTCGCGCACCCCGTAAACGCTGCAGTCGGCTTCACGTTGGCCCACCGGCTCGACCCGCGGGGCGCCACGGAACGCGACCCGGTTCGCACACCAGCTCGGGTCGACGTGATCTCCCCACGGATACGGTCGGGCGTCCACGCCCCGGGCGGCCTTCTCCCACTCGAGCTCGCCCACGAGGCGCCACGGCTGCCCGGTGCGCTCGGCGGCCCAGCGGGCGTAGGCCCACGCGGCCACGTGGTCGACCATGAACACGGGCCAGTCGGGATGCCAGGCCTCCCCTTCCCGATCGACGCCGAGCGCGAATCGGTCGCCGTGGCGGGCGTACAGGGCGCTGCCCCAGTCGGTGGTGCTGGCGCCCCGATCCCGAGGGACGTACCGCTCGGCGAGCGCGCGGTCGCCCCGATCGATCAGCGCGTTGACGAACTCGAGGTACTCCCGGTTTCGTACGGGGAACCGGCCGATCACGAACCCGTCGACCCAAACGTCGATCCGCGGGAGCGCGGCCAACGCCTCCGGATCTCCCCCGAGGCGAGCCCACCCCGCAGGGACGTACACCTCGTCGGGACCGAGCGCGTCGGGTACGACGATCGGGAATGGCTCGGTCGAGCCGGGTCGCACGCCACGCCAGTGCTCCCCTCGCCCGATCGCGAGCGGGTACCGCACCACCGGGCGACCGGGCAGCTCCAGGGTCAGCAGCCAGCGCCCGTGGGGGACGGGCACCTCCAAGAGCGGGGTCGGTCCGAGCGTGAGGTCCGGCACCGGGACCCAGCGCCGGCGGACGATCTCGTACCGGTGCAACACCGCCAGCGCCCCCGGCGGGTCGGTGATCAGGGTGAGCGCCCCGCGTCCGTCGAGCCAGCGGAGGGCCCGCTGCCGCACGGGGTGCGCCTCGGGAAGCACCCGCAGATGCCCTCTGAGCCTGCGCTCGGCGGTGGCGGCGCCGTCGGCGTGACCGTCCCGCTCGGCGCGCCCGTGCGCCTCGCGCACGCGCTCGGCGGCGAACGCTCGAACCTCGACGTCGTCGGGATCCAGCGCCAGAGCGGCCTCGACCGACTCGTCCACCTCCCGATCGGCCTGGCGCCACGCACGTTCGGCCTCTGCAGCTCGGTCGTCGGCTTCCCACCAGGCCTCTCGGGTGGTGTCCGGCTCCCACGTGCGCGTGGCGGACAACAGCTGATCGGCGATGGCGCGCGCCTCGGTGGCAGCGACCCGCAGCGGCTCGACCTCGAGCGCGCGGCTCCGGGCGATCGTCAGGGCAGCGCGCACCTGGTCCCGCCGGGTCTCCCCGTCGAGCCACCGACGGAGGCGCTCGGCGACCGCCCAGGCGGTCGACGGGCGAGCGGTGGGTTCGGCCTGCAGGCACCCGTCGATCAGGCGGCCGATCTCGTCCGGGAGTGGTACCTCCGCGGGTGGCGGCCCGGGCACCCAGCCAGACGCGAGCTTCGCGAGGACCTCGCGCAGGCCGAGCCCGGTGGTGGGCGGGTGACCCGCCGCGATCTCCCACAGGATGATCCCGAACGCCCACACGTCGGAGCGGGCGTCGATCTGCGCGACGTCGCCACGCGCCTGCTCGGGCGCCATGTACGCGGGGGTGCCGGCCACGGCTGCGACCAGCGCGGGGGGGCCATCCCAGCGGGTGTCGGCCCGGAACAGGCCCCAGTCGACCACCCGGACCTCGCCGTGCTCCCCCACCAGCAGGTTCGCTGGCTTGAGGTCACGGTGGACCACGCCGCGCGCGTGGGCGTACCCCACGGCCTCGGCGGCGCGCCACAGCTCGTCGATCAGCCGTCGGAACCCGAACCGCTTGTCGCCGGGCTCGGCGTGCAACGCGGCGATCCGGTCGGCGAACGTGACCCCGCGCACGATCTCCATCGTGAAGTACGGCCGACCGTCGGGTACGGACCCGAAGTCGTACACCGGAACGATCCCCGGGTGTGCCAGCGCGGCGGTGGCGCGGGCCTCGGCGGCGAACCGCGCCTCGGTCTCGGCGTCCCGGTTCACGCTCGCGCGGACCACCTTCAGCGCGACCTCGCGCTCGAGCACGGTGTCCCACGCGCGGCGAACCTCGCCCATGCCTCCCAGGCCGAGCCGACCTCGATCGTGATACCGCGGCGGGAGCACCACCGCTCGATCGCCGCCCTCGCCGGCTGGCGCCGGATCCGCGAGCTCCCCGAACGTCTCGCCCAGCATCGCCCGCAGCTCGTTCTCGAGCCCCGGAGAAACCGACAGGCTGTCGAGCATCGCGGTCAAACGTTCGCGATTCACCCGTCCTCCGGTCTCGCCGGTCGTAGCATCAGCAGACCTCGGAGTCACTCGTAGCCCCCCCACACCGAAGGAGCACCGACATGTTCATCGCCCTGCTGAGCTGGTTCACGTTCGCCGAGGCCACCACGCCCGTCCACCTGAAGAACCCCTCGTGCCCGGAACGCTGCCTCGGCTACCTCGAGAACGACTTCACGATCGTGCCGCCCGACGCGGTGAAGAAGTTCGACGAGGAGCTGGCGAAGGAGGGCGGCGTGCAGTCGCTGCTCGTCACGGTGGTGAAGCTCGACGGTGCGGTCGAGTTCTCGGTCGGCGGGACCGTGCTCAGCGAGCGCAACCTGATCGACCCGAAGACCGCGACCTACCAGGTGGCGGTGCCCGAGGCCGCGCTCGACCGCGGCGTCGAGATCTCGATCACCAACCTCGGCCGCAACTCGCCCGTGTGGGAGCTCTCGATCGAGGGCTCGTCCAAGCCGCTGGAGTTCTGATGGAGTTGCCGGGCCTCGCGCTGCTCGCTCAACACGCCCCCGACGCCGCGCGGCGGCTGGAGGAGTTCGTCCGGCGGCTGATCGCGTCGGTCGACGCCGATCGGTGGGCGTCGGAGCAGGTCCGGACGCTGGTGGAGGCCCAGGCCCGGGGCGACGTCCTCGGCGCGTTGGTCGCGCTGGTACAGGCGGAAGCCGACACTGGCGAGGCGTGGGCGGTGTTGTTCACCGGCGATCCGACCCACGGGGTGGTCAGCTTCCGCGCGGTGGCCGGCAGCGGCCGGTCGCCCCCCGAGCCCGAGTCGTTCAGCCGCACCCTGCTGGCGGCGGTCGCGCGGCGATCGCGCGGGGTGTGGCTCGACGAAGGCGCCGACTCCGCCCGGATGGCGGCGGCTGCGTCGATCGTCGCGAACGAGGTCCAACCCCACGGCGCGGTCCCGCTCGGCGGGCACGGGGCCGTGTACCTCGCGGGGACCACCGACCTGCGCCCGATCTCCGCTCGCTCGAAGCAGCGGATCGAGTCGCTGTGCCGGATCGCCGGCGGGTTCGTCGACGCGATCCCCGATCGCGCCCCGCCCCAAGCGATGTTGCACGGGATGGTCGGCCGATCCCGCCCGATGCAGGACCTGGCGCGCACCCTGCGCGGGTTCGCCGCGGTCCCGTGGCCGGTGTTGATCCTGGGAGAGACCGGGACCGGCAAGGAGCTCGTCGCCCGCGCGTTGCACGACCTGTCGGCCCGCGCCGACGGCCCGTTCGTCGCGCTGAACTGCGCCGCGATCCCCGACGAGCTCGCGGAGTCCACCTTGTTCGGCCACGAGCGCGGCGCGTTCACCGGGGCCGACCGACGGCGCGAGGGTCTGCTCGAGCGTGCGGACCGCGGGACGCTGTTCCTCGACGAGGTCGGCGAGCTGTCGCCGCGGGTGCAGGCGAAGCTGTTGCGGGTGCTGCAGGAGGGGCGGTACGAGCGGGTCGGCGGTGACCGGGAGCTCCGGTTCGACGGGCGGATCCTCGCCGCGACGCTCCGGGCGCTGGCGCCGGACGAGAGCGGGTTCCGCGCGGACCTGTACCACCGGCTGGGCGCGTGTGTGGTGCGGGTCCCGCCGCTGCGCGATCGACCGGAGGACATCCGGCCGCTGGCGTCGTTCCTGCTGTCGCGCGCGCTGCAGGAGCTCCCCTCGGCCGGGGCGATCGGCCTGTCCGAGGCCGCCCTCGCCGACCTCGAGCGGCGGCCGTGGCCCGGCAACGTGCGCGAGCTCGACAACGTGCTGAAGGCCGCCCTGGCCGACGCGGTCGGGCGAGGCGCGCGGACGATCGGGGTGGAGCAGCTCGCGCCCGCGCACGAACGATCGGCGCCGGCGGCTCAGCACCGGGCGGTCGCGCACGTCGCGCCCCCTGCCCCGTCGGACCGGTTCGCGCTGTCGGGGAACGGAGAGTCCGAGCTGCTGCCGATCGAGCTGTTGTCCGCGGTCGAGCAGGTCCAGCGGGCGTTCGTCCGCGACGCGCTCCGCCGCACCAACGGCCACCGCCCCACCGCGGCCTCCCGGCTGGGCGTGAGCCGCCAGTGGCTGCACACCCTGCTCACCCGGTGGAACGACTCCGCGCCCGAGCGCGGAGCGGACTCGTACGCGCCGGCGCCACAAGATCGGGGCTGAACCCGCGGCGGAGACGAGCCGTGTCGCTCCGCGATCGATCGTGTGACTCGCCCGCGGAGCGGCGCCGGTGTAGGAAAACGGGGAAGCGTCCGAACCGAGCGAGGGGTCGATGGAGCTCGCGGCAGGAACGACGGTCGACAAGTTCGTGGTGACCGATCTGCTCGGACGCGGCGGCATGGCGTCGGTGTACAAGATCCGGCACCGCGACCTCAACGTGTTCTCGGCGCTCAAGGTCATGCACGTGACCCACCCCGAGCTCGCGGGGCGGATCAAGTCCGAGGGGATGCTGCAGGCCGAGCTCCGCCACGCGAACATCGTGACCGTGCTCGACATCGTGGACGTGGGCGGCGCCCCCGGCCTGGTGATGGAGTACGTCGACGGGCCGACCCTCGCGGGCCTGCTCGAGAGCTACCGGCCGACGCTCGACCAGATCGACGACATCGCCCGGGGGATCCTGCGCGGCGTCCGGGCGGCGCACAAGCAGGGGATGATCCACCGCGACCTGAAGCCGGCCAACGTGATGCTGGCGACGGGCGACGACGGGTACATCCCGAAGATCACCGACTTCGGCCTCGCGAAGAGCCTGCAGAGCACCGCCGTGTCGAACCAGACCCGCACCGGCGCGGTGATGGGCACGCCTGCGTACATGGCGCCGGAGCAGTTCCGCAACACCCGCGGCGTCGACGCTCGAGCCGACGTGTACTCGCTCGGGGTGATGTTGTACGAGCTGTGCGTCGGCCAGCGCCCGTACGACGCCGAAGACCTGTTCGACATGCTCGATCGGATCCGGCGCGCCGACTACCCGCGGGTGGCGGAGCTGGTGCCGTCGCTGCCCGACCGGATGGCCGACGCGATCGACGGCGCGATGGTGGTGTCGGTCGACGAGCGCATCCCGGACGTGGAGACGCTGTACCAGGTGTGGTGTGGGCGGGTGAAGCTCGACCGGAGCCGGGTGTGGGACCGGTCGTCGATGCAGCGGATCTCCGACTCGCTCGGCCACGTGGGCGAAGGGCTCCCGTCGTCGCCGTCGATCGCGCCCCCGGCCCCGTCGGCGCCGCCGCCGCCCGACGACGTGTCGCTCGAGCAGCTCCCGCGGTTGCTCGCGCAACCCCAGCCCCCGCCGGAGCCGCAGGTCGCCCAGCCGCAGGTGGTCGAGCCGCCGATCCCCGCGCAGGTCGCGGAGCCGCTCGCGGCGGTCGAGCCGCCCCACGCCGGCGTCACCACCCCACCGGACGACGACGACGAGCCGCCGGGAGACGAGACGCGGTTCGAGGCGCGGCCGACGTCGCTGCCGCTGGTCGA
>JBEBJC010001238.1:0-2370 GCA_040080105.1 Myxococcota bacterium | reverse complement strand
GTGCCGCGCGAGACGATCCGGCGCCTCCGGGCGGCGATCCACAACCGGGAGCGCGGCAAGCCGGCGGGACCGGAGACGCTCGAGCAGCTCAAGGGGCTCGGCTACATCGAGGACTGATCGTCTTCGCCCTCGTCCTTGCGCTTGTCGGTCTTCCGGGTGGCCACGCCGGTCGCGTCGACCGTCCAGGTGCACTTCGCCGACAGCAGCCGGTCGGTGACCTCCACGTCGAACGGCGGCTCGAGGCCCTCGGGCAGCTGCACCACCGCGTACGCGTACCAGAACCCGTACACCTCGGGGTTGGTGTCGGGGATCTCCGACTCGGGCTGGAACCGGTGGACCTCCTGCCCGTCCTGCAGCACCACGATCAGCTGGTGGGCAGGGTCGGCGGCGGCGAGGGTGACCCGGTTCACCTCCAGCGCGAGCCACCCCGCCCGCACGTCGCGCGGGTCGCGCCGCTCGAGCTTCGCCGCGTCGGCCTCGCGCTGCTGCGCCTCGGTGAGCGGGGTGTACACGAGCGTGTCGCGGCCGGTGTACTGCAACCGGTTGGGGACCCAACACGCATCGGGCGCCTTGGCTTCTGCGAGCGCGAACCACGCGATCCACATCACGGACTCCCGGGTGACCGTGCAAGGTATCCCGATCGGGCGTAGGCGGGTGTGCGGCGGACCGCCGAGAGGATCCGTGCAACTCGATGCCCGCTGTGGCACTCTTTGGGACCGAGGTGCCCATGACTCCGTGGATCGTGTCGCTCGCGTGCCAGCCGGACGGATCCGGGGACAAGCCTGCGGAACAGACCGCGAGCCCGCCGATCACCACGGTGCCGGTGACCGAGCCCGAAACCGACACGACCACCGACGACGGGTGTGAGCGCCAGCCGATCGGCCCGGGCGGGGGCGTGGTGTCGTTGTCCGAGTTCACCGTGACCTTGCCGGAGGGCGCGCTCGCGGGGCAGGTCGTGGTCGAGCTGTGCCCCGCCGACCCGCCGCTCGGGGTGACCCCGCTGTCGGCCGTGGTCGCGCTCGGACCCGCCGAGCTCGCGCTGGCGCGGCCGGCGCAGGTCAGCGCGCTGCACAGCGGGCAGGACACCCCGATCGGGTTGTTCGTCACCGGCGCAGACGGCGCGCCGTGGCTGCAGTGGGCGGCGGAGTCGACCGTGACCGACGTGCGCGGCGCCGTGTACCACCCGGGCCCGATGTGGGTCGCCGCCGACACGCACCTGGTCGAGCAGTACCTCGACGGGGGCGGCGGAGACCTGCTGATGGTGGTCGACAACTCGTGCTCGATGGCGGACGAGCAGGCGCTGCTCGGGCAGAACATGCGCGGGGTGCTGCAGCTGATGCTCGACTCCGGGATCGACTTCCACCTCGGCGTGGTCAGCACCGACATGGACGCGCCGACCCACAGCGGGATCCTGCGCGAATCGGCCGGCGTGTCGTGGGTCGAGCCCACCACCCCGTACCTGGAGGACGTGTTCGCGGAGATGGTGAACATGGGCACCACCGGGTCGGGGAGCGAGCGCGGCACCGAGGCGGCGTACACCGCGATCGAGGTGCTCGGTGACACCGAGAACGCGGGGTTCCTGCGCGACGGCTTGCCGTTCGGGGTGCTGGTGGTCAGCGACGAGCCGGACTTCACCAACCCGAACGTGCTCACCCCGCAAGAGTACGTCGGGTGGCTCGACGGGCTCGAGGCCGACCACGGCGAGACGTGGAGCCACAGCATCGTGACCACCAGCGGCTACGGGACCGGCGACACCTACCTGTACGCGAGCGGGCAGACCGGCGGGCTGGTGCTCGACATCACCACCGCGGACTGGACCCCGTTCCTGGAGCAGGTCATGGTCGAGTTCGGCCAGCCGGGGACCGGGCGGGAGCTGGACCAGATCCCGCTCGACGGGGAGGTCGCCGCATGGGCCGCGCCCGACGACGGCTCGGAGCCGTACCTGCTCGACCCGGCCACGGTGAGCTGGGACGAAGGGGAGAACCGGGTGATCGTGGATCCGGTGCCCGAAGGCGCGGTGGTGTGGCTGGTGTACCTGCCGGCCTGACCGGTCACCACGCGCGGCCCGCGCGCAGCACCACCGCCTCCGCCGGGCGGGGCGCGGTGCCGAACACCCGCAGCTCGCCCTCGACGAACCCATCGGACCGGGTCCACCGGTGCACCAGCCGCGCCGACGGGACCAGGCCCACCACCGCGACTCGGGTGCGGTGGGCGGCGCTCCAGTCGGCCTCGACCCCGAGCTCGGGCCACACCCGCAGGGCCTCCTGCAGGTCCACGGTGTACAGCGCCGGCACCGACAGGTCGACCCACACCCCACCGCCTCCGGCCCGCGCGGACACCCCGAGCACCCCCTGGGCGGTGGGTCCGCCG
>JBEBJC010001237.1:0-2372 GCA_040080105.1 Myxococcota bacterium | reverse complement strand
CCGCTCACCCCCCCGCAGATCGCTCCCGGGCCGCTGCCGAGACCCGCGCCACGAGCGAGCCCACCATCACCAGGAAGTACGCCAGCATGCCACAAGACGACACCGCGTTGACCGCGTGACGCTCCCAGTCCGACCACTGGGCGACCTGGGCCGCGGCCTCGGTGGCGAGCAGCAGGGACAGCAGCACCGTGTGGACCGCGGCCGCCGGGAACGCCGAGTGCCACAGGTGCGACACCGTGCGGAAGTTGTAGTAGTTCACCTGCGGGGTGGTGGCGCAGAACAGGGGCCAGGTCACCCACGCGACCATCTCCCACGCCGACGCGGGTCGGCCCAGCCGATCGAGCAGCCACGCGATCGCGCCGATCGCCACGCACGCGGCGACCCCGAACCCGCGCAGCCACCACTTGGTGGCCTGGACCTTCAGCTCTTTGGCGCGCATCCCGCCGTGGGCCCGGATCTCCTCCTTGGTGGTCTCGCCCTGCCACACGAGCACGGTGCCGAGGCCCACCCGGTGTGAGCTGAAGCTCTCGTTGTGCAGGCGCAGCGAGTACACCGAGTCGACCACCGTGGTTGGCCCGTACTCGACGAGCGCGGTCCCCGACAGGACCACCGTGGTGACCGCGGCGGCGGCGGCCAGGCGCACGTGCTTCGGCAGCAGGCGCCGCTCGCGTACGGTGTCGATCAGGGCCTCCACCAGCCAGCCCCAGAAGAACAACGCCGGAAACACCCGGTTCAACGCAGCGTACGCGAGCGCGACACCCGCCGAGCCGTACCAGCCGCGCTTGAGCAGCGCCACGCCGACGGTGAGGCCGACCACCCAGTCGAACCGGAGGATCGCCATCCCGAGGATCGGCCACCGGCCGCTGAACGTGACCAGGTAGAACAGCAGCGCGAACGCGGTGGGCTCGAACCCGAACGCCCAGAACACCACCCCGAACATCGCGATCACCAGCGCGGTGTCGACCGAGCAGATCCACTTCAGCTGCTCCACCGACACGAGCTCACACAGGGCCCCACCGACCACGGTCCAGGTGGGCGGCGGGTTGTAGCCGTGGTCGACGAAGAAGTTCGTCTCGAGCGACTCGCGCGACAGCCGGTCGAGGAAGAACGTGATGTCGTGGCAGAACGCCGACCATCGCTCCGGGGTGAAGTTCGCCTTCACCTGGGCGCCGTGCTCGAGCTCCTCCGCCTTGGTGCGGAGCTCGTCGTCGCGCAGATCCCGGATCTGCTCGATGTGTTTGGTCCGGGGCGCGCCGCGCTCCACGTCGCACACCAGCGCGCCGGCGTACAGGCCGTCGTAGCCGAGCTCACCGAGGTACTTGCTGTTCGTGTAGTAGTAGGCGGTGTCGGTGTAGTCGTTGATGCCGAACAGCACCTTCCGGTCGAACTGGAAGTAGTTGAAGGCTGCGAGCACACACACGAACGCGAGGCCCACCCACTGCGCGCGGGTGATCCGCTCGCGGAGCTGCAAGTCGGCGACCCGAGTGGCGGCGAACCCGACCCACGCGAGCGCGATCCCGACGCCTGCGAGCCCCCCGCGCACGAGGTGGCTCATCTGCCGGCTGTTCGGTCCGAGCCAACCGGCGATCGCGAGCCCGGCCACCAACCCTGCGACCACCGCGACCGCCACCGCGGTCCACCGCCCCGGCGGTGGGGTCAGGTGATCTCCTGCAGCTTGATCACCCGCAGCTCCCCCGCCCGCATGCTGCGGATCGCCGCCACTGCCGCCTTCGCCGCCCACAGATTCGTGATGCACGGGATTCCCTGTTCGAGTCCGGCGAGCCGCATCGCGAGCTCGTCGTACAGCGCCTTCTTGCCCATCGGGGTGTTGAGGATCAGCTGGACGTCGCCGTTCTTGATCAAGTCGACCGCGTCGGGGCGACCCTCGCGGACCTTGAACACCGGCTCACACGCGATCCCCTTCTCCGCCAGGAACCGGGCGGTGCCGCGGGTGGCGTACAGCCGGAAGCCCATGTGCGCGAGCGCGCCGGCGATCGGCACGCTGGCTGGCTTGTCGGAGTCGCGGATCGACAGGAACACGCCGCCGTCGGTGGGGAGCTTCATCCCGGCCGCGATCAGCGCCTTGGCGTACGCCTCGCCGAACGACCAGCCGACCCCCATCACCTCACCGGTCGACCGCATCTCGGGCCCGAGCACCACGTCGGTCCCGGCGAACTTCCGCCACGGGAACACCGGCGCCTTGATGAAGTACAGGTCACCGCCCTTCGGGGTGATCTCGATGTCGGCGAGCTTCTCGCCGAGGCACAGGCGGGTCGCGATCTTCGCGAGCGGCACGCCCGTCGCCTTCGCGACGAACGGCACCGTGCGGCTCGCGCGCGGGTTCACCTCGAGCACGTAGACCTGGCCGTCCT